>JACMIS010000264.1 GCA_014381035.1 Armatimonadota bacterium | reverse complement strand
GAGTCATTTAGGGAGGGGATACCTTTCATGAATGGCGGTGTGCGCCGTCACCTTGAGTATATGGCAAGATTTGTGCCGGTGTCCATAGTTCTGTGACATTCTTGACGCCTCTATTTCGCGGCGATATGCTGTATTCGTGGAAACTACTATCGAACCCATTTCTCCCCTCCCCGCACAAGACGCTTCACCGGGACCGATCCAACTGGAACGAAAAGTGGTGCGTCGCATTCCGGAATGGCTGACCATCAAAGTCCCGCGTGCCAAAGACATCGGCAATGTCGAGAACCTGATGCGCGGCGAACGGCTCGTGACCGTTTGCGAGGAAGCACGTTGCCCGAATCTGGGGGAATGCTGGAGCAAGGGGACCGCAACCTTTATGGTGATGGGCGATACCTGTACCCGCTCGTGCCGCTTCTGCGCCGTAAAAACCGGGAAAGGCTTGCCACTTGACCCGGATGAGCCGCGACGACTCGCGGACGCGGCGAAACAGTTGAATCTCAAGCATGTGGTCGTCACCTCGGTCAACCGCGACGAACTGTTCGATGGCGGTGCGGCGCACTTCGCACAGGTCATCGAATCGCTCCGCGACGCACTGCCGGAATCCACGATTGAAGTTTTGACGCCGGATTTTCGCGGTCGCCGGTTCGCTATCGAGATCGTCTGCAAAGCGCATCCGCATGTGTTCAATCACAATACGGAGACCGTGCCGCGTCTGTATCGCACCGTGCGCCCGCAGGCGAAATATGCCCGCTCGATTGACTTTCTGCGCACTGTCAAGGAAATCGCGCCGACGATATACACCAAATCGGGGATCATGCTGGGTCTGGGCGAAACCGAGGAAGAAGTTGTCGCGGTTTTATCCGACTGGAAGGACGCCGGAGTAGACGCCGTGACGATGGGGCAATATCTGAAACCAGGTAAGGGTTATCTCGATGTCGTGGAATATCTGCATCCCTCCCGATTCGAACGGTACAAGGAAATCGCCGAAGAAATGGGGTTCCTTTCCGTCGCCTCGGGTCCGTTCGTGCGGTCCTCCTACAACGCGATTGACTTTTCCGAGAAATTTCTGCGCGGCAACGGCGATGCCACGGAACCACGCCGCCCCGCGACGCCGGGTCCACGCCGGTTGGAACTTCCCCTTGCGGTGCAATAAGTTTTCGCCGGAGCGGGTATAAACAAACGAAATGAGTCGTTCCCGCAAGCCACATCAGCCCTCCGCATTGAAGTGGTGGCAGCGATTTGTTTGTGTCGCCGTTGTTGCCGTGCCGCCGATTGTGCTATTGGGTCGGCTGACCTACGGGTTACTCGACTACCTCGATGCGATTCTGGCGAAATCCGCGCCGCTCGCTTCCGCGTTCGCGTCGGACGCGCTCGGGCGGGATGTAAAGATAGGCTCACTGACACCGTTCCTGTCTGTGCGCGAAATATGGGGCTATTACCGCGAGTTGGACAAACTCGGCACACTTCCCGTCATCGCGAATGACATCACGATTGCCAATGGCGAGACTCTCGCTGGCTCGGGAGAACTCGCCTATATCCGCCAACTCCGGGCATTTGTGTCGGTTCCCGCACTCCTTTCCGGCAACTCCAACACCGCCGTCACAAAAATCGAGGTGGAGTCGCCCCGCCTGTATCTCGTCCGGCGCAAAGACGGTTCTTTCAATGTGCAGGAACTGGTTAAAAAGGACACTAAACCACCGGGACCGCCTTTCCTGACGGTGATCACGCTTACCGACGCGGCGATCCGGTTCGAGGACCGGGCGAGCCGATTCCCGCAACCACAAACAAGCGATCTGTATCCGGTCAGTGCCACGGGCATTTTAGGGGCACGTTCGCTCCGTTTCGACGTTCGCGCCCAGGCGAAAGCGGGAACGGCGACAGCGCGTCGTCTGAGGGGTACGGTTTTGGCGTCGGGTGCCTTCGCGCAAGGTAGACCGGGATCACGCCCGGACACCGCGTTGCCCTCCGACCCACAGTACACATTGCGCACACAAATCCCGGACGCCGATGTCGCCTATTTCGCACGGTACCTTTTCGGTAACTTCGCCGATTTTTCTCTCACCGGTGGGCGAGCCAGTAATGCCACTGTGACGTTCGTCGGTCCCACCGTCGCACAAACACTCGCCGCTGATGCCCGGCAGGAGAAAACCACAAAGAAATTAGAGGGACCGGCTCCGTCGATCATCTTCGTTTCAACACTTTCCGGTGTGGGGGGGCGCATCAACAGCCTGCCATCACCGGTCGAGAATGTCAGCGGCAATGTCCGTTTCGTCAGTGCGGGTGATCTGATTTCGTTCGACCTGGACGGCACAACATTTTCCGCTCCTTTCGCACTCAGAGGGAGTGTCTGGGCATTGAATCGAAAACCCAACACCGAGGGTCCGCGCCTCGCCGTTCGATTCGACGCGCCACGCGTCCCGTTGTCGCGGGTCTTACCTGCCTTCAAAGCCAACTTGCCGAAAGGGGTTTCCGTCGGCGGGGACGCATCGGCATCGGGTTTTATCACCGGGACACCGAACGACCTTGCCGGAAATGCCACTGTTGCGGTGCCGCGAATCGCGGTGCAGGGCGCGACGACGATCCAGAACCTGTCTGCGGATCTGGCGTATAGCAAAGGGGTGCTACAAGCATCGCGGGTGACGGCACAAACGAACCTCGGCGGTGCCGTTGCCGGGAGCGGGCGCGTGCGTTTCGGGGAAACGTTGCGCGGCGGCACGGCATTTCGCATTCTGCCGCAAAGCGAAATCGCCTCCGACTTTTCGTTGCAGGCGGATCGGGTCTCGTTGCCGCGTGTCGCCGCGCTCGCCAATGCTACAGAGACCGCTCGAAAGCTCGCGCTCGCCGGGACCGCGAATGTGATCGTTGCCGGGAGTAGCCGTGGCACGAGTGTTTCCCTCACGGCAGACGTTGCCACGCGCGGACTTTCGGTTTCCGGAATCGCTTTTCCCGTTGCCGAAGCCCGCGTCGTGGTGCGCGACAACGTTGTTTTAACGCCGCTCGCACGTTTCGAATCGCCGTCGGTCGGCAGTTTATATGTTAGTGGTGATTCATCCCTGCTGGCATCCACTGCTAACAAAAGTGCCCCCTTATCGCTCCGGTTTGCGGCAAACGCCCTCGACGCCGGACGAATCGCCAGAGCGTTCGGGATCGCGGATGTCGGCGGGATCGTGAACGCGACTGGGACGGTGACCGGGACCGTCGCCGCCCCCCGCTTGAATGTTTCGCGTTTCTCGGCGGTCAACCCGCGCTATCAACAGTACACCTTACAGTCGGTGACGGGTGCCAATATTATCGCGACGAAAGACGCGGTCACGATCCCCGCCCGATCCCCGCTGGTCGCCCGTCGGTTCCCGGCGACCGTGACCGTCTCGGGGCGGGTGCGCGAATTTTTCCCGGGAACGGCGAATGCGAAGCTGCGCCCGCTTCTTGACTTGGACACGCGCCTGACGAACATTGACTATACAACCATTGCGCCGTTCCTTCCCAAGCCGAAAGACGGGACACCGACCAGTCCCCAGCAGTTCGCCGGAACCCTTACCAGAGCCGATGTGCGCGTTTCCGGCTACGCCGACGCGCCACGCCTCGAAGGAAGCGGTTCCCTCCGCCGTGTTCTTCTGGGCGATTATCCGGTCGAAACCGGGGAGTTCCAATTCGCCTACGAAAATGGCGCGATTTCGATCCCTTTTGCAACAGTAGATGCCAGTGTCGGGACCATCACCGCGAAAGGAACACTCACCCGGTCCGGCTTCGTGTATGGCTCGTTCGACGCCCCCGCGCTGGATCTTTCCCGTGTCTCCTATCTCACAGAGCAGACGGCGACCCTCGGGGGAATCCTTGCCGTTAGCGGTACCTTCAGCGGAAAACGGGATCGCCCGGTCGTGACCGCGAGCATCAAGCCCTCCAATATTGTCGTTGCCGGAACGGAAATCAAGAATCTTTCGGCGACGAACGTGCGTTACATCGCGAATATCGAGCAGAATATACAGCGCATAGAGATTCCCCGGATCTCGCTGGAGCAGGAAGGCGATACACGCCTGCTTGTCGAGGGGGGAGCCTACGACTTCAAACGCAAATACTTCGCCGCCACGGTCACGCTCCGCTCCGGAAGCATCGGTAGCCTTTTGTCCGCGCTCCGCGAATCCGCGTTCGCACAGACGCAACGCGGCAAACAAGCTCTTGCGGGTCTCGCGAGTCTGCCGAATCCGCTCAATGGTGCGTTTCCCGCAGAACGTCCGAATGGGGAAAGCGGCGGCACTGTCGCAACAAACCGTATCGTGATCTCCGGAAACGCCGGGGAAAAAGGCGTGGCGAATTACCGGGTACGCGGTGAGATCTACGCCAACGATCTGCGTGCCGGTCAATACGCGGCGGACACAGTCCGTATCGGTCTGGATCGCGGAAGTGAGGCAAGCGTCGCCCCCGGTCAACCGAACATCGGTACACAGATCGAAGCCAGCAATGTGCGAATCGGCGACTTTCTCGCGGAGCAGGTTCAGGCAAATGGTTCTCTTGTCGGCGAGACGGTGACCGTGAACAGTGCCCGACTGGTCAGCGGTTCAAGTACGATCAATGCGTCCGGCAACGCCGGGATCGGCGAAAACGGGCGAATAAACGCCTCGGTGGACTCGAACGCGGTCTCCTTCGATCTGCTTCGCGCCTTCGCACCAACGCTTCCTTTCGATGGCACCTTCGACATCACCGCGTTCGCCACCGGATTGACGCGCAGCCCCGACATTCGGGCGTCGCTCGGCGGACAGGATGTCATCGTCGTCCCACGAACGGTGGCGGGAGAAGCCACCGCCACGACGGAGGCGATACAAGCCGATCCGAACGCGGTCCGGCTCTCATTCAACGCTATCGCCCGTGTGCAGCAAGAGGCCGACGGGAAACGGTTCTTTGAACTTAACAGTGTTCAGATCTCACGTCGGGGGGGCGGTCAACTGCTGGCGGAAGCAAAACTCCCCTTCTCCTACGCGTCTCCGTATATTCTGCCCGAGGAACCGCTTTCAGTTTCAGTGAACTTACCCAACCTGGAACTCACCACCCTGAACCCGGCCACGCCGATTGCCCCCGACCCCGCGAAAGCACCGGCGACACGAAATGACGGATTGCGATTCCTCGGAGGGAGTCTGCAAGGTGCCGTAACTCTATCGGGAACGTTGCGCAAGCCGGATTTACGCGGGTCCGTCGCGGTAAAGGACGGCGAGATAGCATTGCCTACAGTGCGTGGACGGGAGACATTCAACCGCATCAAGGATTGGGACGCCGAAGTAAAATTAAACGGCTCCCTTGTTGATCTCGATAGCGTGATCGCGCTGGCGAGACCCGATGGTAGCGGCAACAACGGCAAGCTGACGCTCGCCGGGAGTGCCACGGTCCGGGAATTGGAAACCGCGCTAAATTCACTGGGAACACTCGGGGTTCCGCCCCCACCGACGCCACGCCGCCCGCAAGCGCCCGTTGCCAGTCCGACGACAACGATCAACAGTTTTACGGCGACATTCGATGACTTCCAGCCGGTGGCAGAGAACGTGCTTACGCTCTTTCCCGCATCGGACGAAGAAAGGGAAGAAGCGGCAGCGAAGGGAGAGACCGTAAAAACACGCCCGATATTGAACGAATCCATACGTGGCACGTTTAACGGCAAAATCATCGCCTCCGGCAATGTCGCGACGCCGCTGATCGCAACACCCGCCGGGGAACCGCTCCGCGTGACCAATCTGCGACTGATCCCGCCCGGTAGTCAGCCGGAGAACGATGCGGCACCGGTTGTCGCCGATGCCGGACCGCGCTTTGCCATCGAGATCGATGCGCCCGGAAAGAATACTATTGCGCTCGCCGGGCTCGTTTCCATTGACCTATCGGGAACCGCTTCGCTGGGGGGATCACTCGGTCGCCCTTCCTTACAAAGCAGTTTCCTGACACAAGGGGGCGTATTACAGTATTTCCTCGGTCGTTTTACTCTGGACAAAGGCGGCGCGGTATCGGTCAACTATCTCGGCAACACCGGGAATGTCGAATTTAGCGAGAGCAACCCTGTCACCGCACGTACCACCGCCTATCTTCTTCCGGGAAACTCGCTCGACGGTACTAGCCAGACACGCGGCGGACTGCCGATAGCCTCCGCACGACCGACTGCCGACGGACGCGGAACGCGCTACCGGATCACCGCGCAATTAGCGGGCAGGTTTAACTTCGGGGCGAATGCGAATCCCGAGAACAACACATTCAAGCCCATCTTCACGTCGGAACCACAGTTGTCGGAAAGCCAGATATATGCGCTTCTGGTCCCCCGATCCCAGTTAGCGGGTGTTGCGTCGGGGAACTTCCAGCAAGCAACTGGGCAGTTATTAAACACCGTATTGAATCAATCCGTTATTCCGGGGTTGTTCTCGCCTATCGAGCAGCGGCTGGCGGACACGTTCGGATTGGAGCAGTTTTCGGTAGACTATTCGCCTTCCGCGCCGCTGACGATTAACCTGCTCAAGCGGCTCCCCGACCCGCTGGACCGCTTTCTCGTCTCCTATACGCGATCGGTACAAACAAGCGGCGTTCGCTCCGGCGGACCGGTTCCGTTTACCGCCGGTCTGCTGTTCGAGCTGTACGAACTGCGTGTCCGCGCAAACCAGCCGATACCGCGTATTTCGTTCGGTCTCTTCACCAACGAGCAACAGGATGTCACCGGCAATCTAAGGGCGACGATCCTTTACTGATCGACCGCCGCGGGAATCCCTTGCCACGTGCGCGGGCACTCTATGGCTTCGCCGGGGTGAGCCGCAAACGCCGCATTCCGCCGTCGGTTCCGAGCGTCGCCCCGCCAAGCATATCTTCCGGCAGACTTCCGGCGGAACTGAGCGCGAGGGCATCGTCGCGCAAAGCGAGCGGCAGACCGGCGAAGGGGAGTTGTCCGCGCAAAAGCAACCCGCGTCCCCCGCCGTCTAAGGACCGGTAAAACGGTAGGAATAATCGGCGGTTCAGAATCGCATCTGCCGCCATATGGAGCGGAGTCGGAGTATGCCGGAAACTTCTGCCATCAACGATTTCCGTCGGCGCGGGTTTTGTCCAATACTCTTCCGGGACAGCCCAGCGTAGCCCGTTCGCGATCTGCCACATCGTCAGGGACGCGTTCACATCGGCTTCGAAATCCAGCCGTTCGCGGTAGTGTTCCGGGGGCGATAAGAGACCGGTGGGTGTTGGGGTTTGTTTCCTCCATCCCGCCACCCCGTCCGACCACGCTCGCATCGCCGCCCGAAACACCGGGAAGTTCCGCCTGAGGAATGGAGCCGGGACCTCCAGACGGTCGTCGCGGTACCAGCGATTGTTCCGGACCAGCACAACGCCTGATGTAGCCCGTTTCCAGCTAACGTCGAACTGTTTGGCGTGATTGTTGAGCGACTCATCGGCAGCGGCATTCAGGGACGGCAAATCGGATCGGAGTTTCGACAGATAGTCGCGGAGCGATTTTTCCTCGTCCGGGGTGAATGCACCGCCACTTTTGGAGTAATAGTCCGAAATGTATTCCAGATCCAATGCCTCCGCGATAATAGCCATCACCTCCGGACGAAGGGGAGGAGGAACACGCATGTGGCGCGGGGCAGGGATCGCGGGGGCGGCGTTTTGCCAGACGCGGCTTTCCTGAAACGCAGCAAGTTGTTGCCATAGACGCGGGGCTCTATCCCCTAACTTGGCGACCTTTTCCGGCAATCGTCGTTGTTCCAGTTCGGCGAGGACTTCCATGCCGTCCGACAAAGAAGGTTCCCGGACCGACATGTTAAATACCTGACCGCTCCATGCCCTATTCCCGCTACCACTGACGACGTTGGCGGATACCGATACACCAAGATTACAGAATCGAATCGTCGGGTCGCCGAGGTCTACCTGGCGTAGTGATATGCCGTTGACCCGATTCCGGATCATCGTTTGCGCCTCGGGCGGCAGTTCGCTCAGTCGCATGTCCACGCCGACCTCATCATCGGAACTGGTTATCATTCCGCTACCACGCGGCGTGAACAAAATCTTTTCGTTGAGGTTGTCCGCGATGCGTTTCTGCAGGTCGGACGGCAACGCGCCGAAGAACCCGGCTCGCGCCGCCATCTCATCGAATAATTCCGCATCCTTGAAATCGCCTTCCGGTTTACCCCCGCGCATGGACTTCAACGCTTGGTCGCGGTACGCTTGTAACCCGGCAACCCGCCCCCGCTCGAACAGTAGCCACCAGCGTCGCCGCTTGTCTACCGCCTCACTATCCATCACCAGCTCGTAATGATTTTCGCCGCGCTTTTGCCAGTTGCCCGGCACCAGTTCCGCGAGGGCGGTCATGATCTCACGCAAAGGACGATCTTTGAGACGCAAATCCACCTTCTGATCCTGACAGGTGACGCTACAGGTAAGAACGATCCCTTCACTCTCCAACTGCTTGAGAAGTTCCTCCATCGGCTTGCCAACCACGGTGACGGTCCGCTTCTCTTGCAAACGCGGTTCGTTCTGTATCTCCTCTACAGTTAGCACCTTGGTAGGCATCTCGTCAGCCGCCAGCACACCTTCAGGGTGAAAGGGAGCCGCATAAACGACACCCACGGATGAGAAAAACAGCAACGAAAGCGCGCTGATACGAGAAACACGTGACATATTAATTCTCCTGCTTCCATCCGGTCGCGATGGACAGCAATCCCGTCTCTGTGAGATCGCCCCGAGCGACCGGGCGATCAGAACGCGATAGGCATTCGGTTCATTATCCCCCTATTCGGCACAGGCGACGTTAAGCGGACGTTAAATCTTTGTTAAGAGTGCCGGGACGATAGCGTCTCCGACTTGACAAACCGGATGCGCTTGTTTACTATGTGTGCGATGGACAAGATTGACGCTACCGAATTACCCCCGGATTACGACCCGAACGCTTTCGAACATCCTTCCGTTTCCGTGGATGTCGTCGCCCTCACCGCACGCGGCAAGGCGTTAGAGGTGTTACTGATTCAGCGTAGCGAAAAACCGTATGCCGGATACTGGGCTGTACCCGGCGGTTTCGTCGGGATCGAGGAAGATCTTGACGCGGTCGCGGCGCGGAAGTTGCGTGAGAAGACCGGTGTTGGAGAAGCCGCCCCGTTTCTGGAACAGCTTTATACGTTCGGCAAAGTGGACCGCGACCCGCGACACCGCGTCATCACTGTGGCGTATTATGCCCTGCTTCCTGCGCCCGAATCCGGCTTGCCGAATGCGCCGACCGACACCCCGGTCGCGGGCGCGAATGCCGCGCAAGCCCAATGGTTTGACGTGAGCGATCTGCCCCCGCTGGCATTCGACCATGCCGAAATTTTAGCGATGGCTATCGCACGACTACAGGCAAAATTGGGATATACCTCGGTCGCCTACGCCCTGCTCCCCGAGGAGTTCACGCTCACCGAACTGCAGACCACCTACGAAACTATACTCGCCCGCATTCTGGACAAGCGCAATTTCCGCAAAAAGATGCTCTCGCTCGATATTCTGGAAGCCACCGGGAAAGAACGACGCCTCGGTGCCCACCGCCCCGCGCAACTATTCCGCTGGACAAAGCGGGAACCGGTGTTCCTGCCGTAGTTAGGTTGTTAGGCTGTTGGATATTTTTTAACAACCTAACAACCCAACAGCCTAACAGCCTACTTCTTCCCGCCGATGGTGCGCTCGAAAAGGGCGAAGATGCGCTTGTATTCGTCCGTCCAGGAGGCAGGTTCCGTGAAGCTGTGTGACTCTACCGGATAGATCGCCGTTTCGAAGTGGTCGGTTTTCCCGAGTTCGATCAGTCGTTCCGTGAGGCGCACGGTGTCCTGAAAAAACACATTATCGTCGCGCATACCGTGACACATCAGGAGTGAACCGGTCAGTCCTTCGGCGAAAAAGATCGGCGACGAGCGGCGATACGCGGCTAAATCCTCTTGCGGCAGTCCCAGAATCCGCGATGTATACCCGTGGTTGTACTTGGTCCAATCGGTCACGGGACGCAACGCAGCACCGGCACGGTACGTTTTCGGTTCGTTAAACAGTGCCATCAGCGTCAAAAAGCCCCCATAGGAGCCGCCGTAAATCCCGACGCGCTTGGGGTCAACTTTCTGGTTTTTCACCAGCCAGCGCACCGAGTCGGTGACATCGCTCAAATCCTTGCCGCCCATATGCTTATAAATACCGGTGCGGAAATCGCGCCCATACCCCGCCGATCCCCGATAATCTACATCGAGCACCGTATAACCGCGCTCGGCCAAGAAATGATGAAACATGTACTCGCGGGGATACTCTGTCCATGCTTTGTCCACATTTTGCAGGTATCCCGCGCCGTGGACAAATATCACCGCGGCTCCGGTCGCACGGGTGCGCTTCGTCGGGGTGAAAAGTCGGGCGTAAACCGGCGTCCCGTCGCGGGCAGGAATCTTTACCACCGGCACGTCCCGCCACGGATAAGCGCGAAACGCCACCGACGGCGACACGGTGACCTGACGCGGCACGGCACCGGGCTTGGCATCCAGCACAAACAGTTCGGGCGGCTTGTTCGTGTAGGAGTGAACGACGGCAAGTGACTGCCCATCCGGCGATAATGTGGCTTCGTTCCAGCCCGGAAGCGAGCGGGTCAGGCTGACATTCGCGCCACTCGCGAGTGAGTGATGATAGTAGTGTCGTTGCCCCAAATCGCCCTCGGACGAAGTAAAGTAAAGCGAGCCAAAGAGTCCCCTTTTTTCCGAAGTGAATGCCCCTACGCCCGTTTCGGAATCCGGTGCCGGGCGGACCGAAATATCAAACGCTTCGCTTTTGTCGCCGGTTATCACTCGCCGCGACTTGTCTATCCCCACCAGAGTGATTCGCGCCCACCCACTTTCCTCGCTGACGAAATAAACATGATTGCCATCCGGTGTCCACCCGAAAGAGTTCGATCCCGGACCACCGATCCACCCTGGATCGTGCGCGGTGTCGGCGACAGTGGCTCGCCCCGTCGCGCTGTCTACGAAGAAGATCCAGCGGTCATGCCAGTCGTTGGATCGGGCGGAGATCGCAAGGTACCCTGCGCTGGAAAATTTCGCGGACACGAATCGGAGTTTTCGCTCCTTGAGTTCCTCGGGCAAGGCTATCACGACCGACTTCCCGGTCCGAACCTCCAGCAACACGCACCGGTTGTTGTCGCTTTTTTCCCATCCCACATTGGGACGCGCTTTCGGCGCACTGGTGAAACCGTCCTCGTTGATATATTGCGGCACCACGCTGGCGGGCTCGGTTTCCGTTGATCGGGTTTCGAGCAGGGCAAGGACCCGTTCCTCATCGGGCGACAAGACCAGGTCGCTGACATCTTCCTTGTTTGCAAGATAAAACGGTGCCCGTTCCTGTTTCGTTTCCCGTTCGCGCCGTCTGCCCCGTTCCTTCTCGCGTTCATCCGCTCGTGACCGCACCCCCTCAAAGAGTTCACGTTCGATAGATTCCGCGATTTTTGCCGTGCCTTCCGTCTTGCGTGGTTCGTCCTTCGGAGCGGGTCCGGTGCGAATGTCGGTCAATTGACGGATCGTCCCTTTCGCACTCACCGAAAGATAAAATAGATTGTCGTCCAGTCGGTACACGACATCGGTATTGTATCGGGCAAAACGCGGCTCGGACTCGCGCAAAGTAGGGGTACTCGTGAGTTGCACGGTTCCCCGGGTTGCGTTATCAATCCGGTAAAGATCGCCGTTCCGCTCGTAGATGACCGCCGGGGTTTCGGTACTCCTGTATGTAGCGGCATCACCCCAATCGAAAACGGGGGGGATATTCT
>JACMIS010000263.1 GCA_014381035.1 Armatimonadota bacterium | reverse complement strand
CGCTCGGCGAGCGCGTGCTGGTTCGGTGTCACCTCGCGCCCGAACAGTACCAGCGACGGGTCGCCGTTGCCGCGTTTCACATCCCCCAGAACCTGATCGTAGGTGCGATTTTCCTTGATGACATAGATCACATGCTCGATGCCAGGATCCTTCAGCGCGGTCCGCGCCGTTTGCAGGAGGTCGCCCTTGCGCCGGAGCGAGTTATTCTCTAATACCTGTTCCGAAAGCCGGGGCAAATCCTTGAGCGCGGACGCCAGCGAGACGCGGGAAACGGTACCATCAATGATGTTGTAAACGTACTGGGCGCGTCGGGGGAAGTCGGCTTGCGCGACCGGGTCCGGCTTGTCGTTCGGGTTGCGGGTCTGGACGCCGCGAGCGCAGGTGACAAGGAGGTTTTCGCCGTCGGTCGCCACGTCGGACGGGTACCAACCGGTCGGGATGTACCCCTCGGTTTCGCCCGTAGTGGTACTAACAACCGCGACGGCGTTCATGTCGCCCAGCGCGACAAAAAGGCGCGACTCATCGGGGGAGAGCGTCATCCCGAGCGGCGTACAACCGGGCAAGCCCCGCGCAGACGGCGGACGCAGCAACATCGTCCGCTCGATCTGGTTCGCTGTTGTATCGATTTCAGTGACGGTGTCGCTCCCTGCGTTCGAGACGAACAGACGCGAACCACTCTTATTCAGAAGCAGGTACGCCGGGTCGGCACCGGTTTGCAAGGTGTGCGTGATGCGCGGTGTGGATGCGTCGGTCACGTCCACCACGGAAACCGTCCCCGCCACTTCGCTGGAAACGTACAGGGTATTTTCGCGGCGAACGACGGCGTAAGGGTAACCCGGTGTCGGTATCGCGGCAACATGCGCCCCGGACGCGATGTTGAAAACGTGTAATTGTCCGCCCATACCCGCCTGCGCTAACCCCGTGTTATCTACGGTAAAAAGAAACTGACCGTCGGCGGAAACCGCCAGCCCGGCCGGATTCAATGGAGTCAGTTCCGCCGCTCTTTCCGCGCCGGGGGCGGGCGTCGGACTGGGGCGCACCGGATACTTGATCTGGCGACCGGTATCGGAAAGGGTGCCGTCCGCACTCAGCGACAGGACGCCGATGGCATCCTCCGCGCCCCGCGAAACGAAGACCGGCGTCGCACCGTTTTCTGTCTTGCCGAACGCGATCCCATAGTACAATCCGCCGTCCCTCGGGACCGGGGGACCGCCCGGCGCACGGGTAGGGGCAATGAAGCGAATTTTACTGACAACCCTGCCGGTGCCGATCTCGACCGCCGAAAGGTAGGCACGCCCGCCCATGGCGGAAGCCAGCGCGAACTTCCCGTCGGGCGAGGTGGCAAGCCGGAACGGAGACGCGCCGACACCGACGTGCCCCTCCGCGACCGGCGTAATCGCCTTCCCGGTGACGAGCATATTGCCCTCGCCGCGCGGGGTCAATTTTTCCTCGGGGCGACCGGCATTCGATAAAGCGACAAGACCAAGAGTACCGGCGATAAGCCCGGAGACGCAAATAAACGGCACAAGAACAGAGCGGGATGAGTGAAGCATGAGAGAAGTTCCTTCCGCGCCATTGTAGCAAATGGAAAGAACGTTTGTATATGGTTTGCGAGATGGTTTCCGGGTATTTATATCCCGACTGATATGTTAAGACCCGCTGAAGCAGGGGTCAACGTCCGTAGTCACAGCCGGATCGATCCGGGACTTTTATGCCCCGGAGACCCAAGCTGACTGTCCGGTCACACAAACCTATTTCGCCGCCGCGTCGCGCAACAGTCCGTACTCAACAGCGTCCACCAACGCTTGCCAGGATGCCTCGATGATGTTGTACGAGACGCCGACCGTGGACCAGGTTTCGCCGCCCGGTCCGGTAGTTTCCACGATGGTACGCACCTTTGCCGCCGTTCCTTCGCTCGCGGAAACGACACGGACTTTGAAGTCGGTCAGGCGTATCTCGGCGAGTTGGGGATACACGGATAACAGCGCGTTTCGGAGTGCGCCGTCTAAGGCATGGACCGGACCGTCGCCCTCGGCTACCGTCAGCATTTCCCGGTCGCCGACACGCAGGCGCAGGGTCGCCTCGGTGATCGGTTCGGGATCGTTGGCGCGGCGTTCGGTGAGCACACGGAAACCGATCAATTCGAACAGTTTCCGATAACGCCCGGTCGCCTTTTTCAGGAGCAATTCGAACGATCCTTCCGCACCCTCGAACGAGTACCCGCCGCGCTCGCGCTCGGTGACTTCGGCTAAAACCGCCTTTGCTTCCGGGGAGCGTTTGTCGAGTTCGTAGCCTAAATCGGCGGCTTTCTGCGCGATAGTCGCCCCGCCCGACTGCTCGGAAACCAGCAAGCGGCGCGTGTTGCCGACGATCTGCGGCTCGATGTGGTCATACGCGGTCGGTGCTTTGGAGATCGCATCGGCGTGGAGCCCAGCTTTGTGCGTGAACGCGTTCCGCCCGACATAGGCGGCTTTGGGGTTCGGTGCGATGTTGGCGACTTCGTCCACGAAAGCCGATAACTTGGTCAACTCGTGCATCGCCCCCTCAGACAAACAATCGTAGCCCATCTTCAGGCGGAGTGCGGCGACAATCGGCACTATGTTCGCGTTCCCGACCCGCTCTCCGTAGCCGTTCACCGTGCCCTGCACTTGCGTCGCCCCGGCTTGTACCGCCGCCAGCGCGTTCGCCGTGCCGCAGTCGCCGTCATCATGCGGGTGCATGGCGACTTTCACGCCGGGGAACGTTCGCACGACATCGGCGATGATCGCGTGGACTTCGTGCGGGAGCGTGCCGCCGTTCGTGTCGCAGGGGCACAGCCAGTCCACCCCGCTTTCGACAGCGGCACGTAGCGCGGAAAAGGTATATTCCCGGTTCTCCTTGTAGCCATCGAAGAAATGCTCGGCGTCGTAGATCACTTCCTTGCCGTGCTGTTTCAGGTACGCCACCGACTCGCCGATCATGGCGATATTCTCTTCCAAAGGAACGCGCAACGTTTCCGTCACGTGCCACGCCGACGACTTACCGACAATCGTCACGACCGGCGTTTCGGCGTCCAGCAGATGTTTCAACAGAACATCGTCTTCGACCCGTATGTTCGCCTTCCGCGTCGAGCCGAACGCGGCAAGCCGTGCGCGTCTCAGCGGGGCTTCCTTCATGCGGGCGAAAAACTCGGTGTCTTTCGTGACCGCACCGGGCCAACCGCCTTCGATATAATCCGCGCCAAACTCGTCCAGTCGCCGGGCGATCTTGATCTTATCCGCAACAGAAAAGGAGACGCCCTCGCCTTGCGAACCGTCGCGTAATGTCGTGTCGTAAACAAATACTTTCATAGATAATACTGCTTCCCCGGCTTGAGCGGGATGATTTCATTCTTCGCTGTCCGAAACGTCAACGGAAAACCACGTTGAGTATAACCCGAGATCGGTTGATACACCTGAAATGCGAATTGAGGATAGGTTGCCGCCCCCGAAGCCCCCGAGAGAGCGAGTAATTGACCGGCAACTACTTTCTGACCCAATCGCGCAAACAATCCGTTTTGTTGCAGGTGGATATACCTCCCGTAAGTGCCATCGCCGTGACGAACAACAACATAGTTCCCCGATGATGCATCCTTCTTCTGTACATCCATCCGGACAGCGATGACCACTCCGCCGCGTGCCGCACAGACTTTCGTTCCGACTGGCATTCGCCAGACGGCGAAGTGCTCGTTTTGCGTGAATTTCGGTATCGCTTTTCGGTCCGGAAAAACCTCGGAGACAAGATGTTTCCTACCCTGGTAGGGCAGAGCATAAATGTGGCGATGGATGACACCGGAACGGGTATGTCCCAATATCGCGCTGGATTTGAACCAATACCGGGACTCTTTACCAGAGGGTTTCGCCCAAATGTTGGCGACATTGAATCGCGCTTTCCCGGCGACCACGTTCGCGGTAACGGGTATCGGCTTATCACACTGCATATTCTGTAACTCCAGGCGGACCGTGACAACGGCTTCGAGGCAGTTTTGTAGCAACGCGTTAAATGCAATCGTGCCATCGCCGCGCTCTTCGTCCAGAACCTGGATCGAATAATCGTTGTTGATAACTTCGCTGGATTCTTGCAACGGCGTCTCCTAAACGATCTGTACCTCGTGTGACCCGCGTACTACTTCGCCTAACATTACCGCCGATTCGCCGGAGGTATTCAGCGCGTCCGTGATCGCCACGGCTTGCTCGCGGGGGACGATCAGTACCAGCCCGATTCCCATGTTGAGCGTGCGGTAGATCTCGTGATCGGGCACGTTACCGACGGTTTGGATATAGCGAAATATCGCCGGGGGATTCCACATGCGCCGCTCGACGACCGCGCCGGTTCCGGTCGGAAGGACACGAGGAATATTATCGTAAAATCCGCCGCCGGTAATGTGCGCCATTGCGTGGACATCGAACTGGTCGAGTAAGGGCAGGATGGCGGGAGCGTAGCACCGATGCGGCGTGAGCAGCTCCTCGCCGAGTGTGCGCCCGAACTCGGGAATGTGCTGGTCCACGGTCAATTTCGCCTTGTCCAAGAGAACATGGCGTGCAAGCGAGTAACCGTTCGTATGCAACCCGTCCGACGCCAGACCGATCAGCACATCGCCCGCTGCCACTTTCGAACCGTCGATGACGCGCGACCGTTCGACCAAGCCGACGATACATCCGGCAAGGTCGTATTCGCCGTCCGTGTACATGCCCGGCATTTCGGCGGTCTCGCCGCCGATCAGGGCGCAACCGACGGCGCGGCAACCATCCGCCATGCCCTTCACGACATCGGCGGCGACCTGTGGTGAAAGTTTTCCGGTGCCGAAGTAATCAAGGAAGAACAGGGGGCGTGCCCCCTGCACTAAAATATCGTTCACGCAGTGCCAGACTAAATCGCGCCCGACGGTGTCGTGAATCCCGGTCAGCACGGCGATCTTCAATTTCGTCCCGACGCCATCTATCGAGGAGACCAGAACCGGGTTATCGCAAGCGTTTTTGTCGAACGCGAACATCGCGCCGAAACTCCCGACATCGGCTAAAACATTGGGCGTGAACGTCGAGCGGATATGCTCTTTCATTCGGTAAACGGCTTCATTGCCAGCGTTAATATCTACCCCTGCGTCGGCATAGGTAGTCGGGGTCGGCTGTAAATCGTCGGTCATACGGTCGATATTGTATCAGGGGTTTTCCGGCACGGGCATCTTGTCCTGCACCACTCTTAACAGATGACCCTTGATTGGCACAGGACAAAACATTGCGAAACGCGATGAGTACGGTTCACATCCGGGATGCACCCGCCGTGAACGTGATCGTTTCCTCGCCCGCTTTCTCTGTTTTTTTATTCTGAATTCTGACAGTGGCCAGTTCACGGAAACGGTTCTTGGTCTGGGCGTAGGCAACACGGACTAAACCTCGCACCCCCGTTTGCGTCCAAACCACACGCAGGGTATTTTTACCGGACACTACCGAATCACTGACATCCAGATTCTGCACGTTTTGGAAGTCGCCGATTTTCGCGCCGTTCAAAAATACCGCGACCGGAGCACCGCTGACTTCGGTACGAAGGATGTATTGCTGATCTACCGAACCGGAGACCGGGGTCTTGACGGGTGTGACTCCACCGGTACCCGGAAGGCGAAAGACAACATTGCGTCCCCCTTTGGCAACGTCATCGCCGCGGAAACTCACCTGTGTCAACCGTCGAAATTGTCCCGCGGTCGCGGCATGAGACACCGAGACCGTCGCACCCCGACCGAGCGGCGTAATATGCAAGGTGTTCGTACCGGGACGTGCGTAGGTCGAAATATCCATCCAGTCCGAACCGTCGGGTGTTACCGCTTCCCCGTTCACGATCACTTGCGCCCCGCCTTTGACTCCCGGCATGGGGGCATACGCCTGGACGCGTAAAATAGTCTGATTGTTTTTTTGTGGAAACTTGATCGCCGCCGCGCCGCCGGCAGGTCTGCCGGTATTGCCCGTCTGTGCATAGGCGGTGTCGGGCGTGAAACCCGGCATCAGCGGCAGGAATACCTGTTGTCCTGCCAGCAAAATCGCCGCCAAGCACGCCCCTTTTTTCGGCGAAACGTTCATCCTCTGCTTCTGGCTCATGTTTTTTGCCTCGTGTTTAAAACGTACCCGGCGTATGGGATGGTGAAACGGTAGGAGGTATCGCTTTTGCGAAAAGGTATAGATGAGAGACGCATACCCAATTCGTCTGGAACGGCGTATAATGCGAAGCCGTGGCTAATCCAACGGCTTCGCGCCTTCTTCTGGTCAAACTCTCCTCGTTGGGGGACGTCGTTCATGCGTTACCGCTCGCGCAATCCTTGCGTTCCGGTCTCGGCGCGGACGTAGTAATCGGCTGGGCGGTCGGGAGGGCGTTCGCGCCGCTCCTGCAAGACAACCCGCACCTTTCGTGGACGCATGTTCTGCCGTCGAAAAGCGTTCCCGACCTCTGGGCGTTCGCACAGGAACTGCGCCCGTATGATTACGACACTGTGTTGGACGCGCAAGGGTTATTCGTCTCCGGTGCGGTCACGCTCGCAACGGGCGCGTTTCGCCGCGTTGGTTTCGACACCAATCGTGAGGGAAACCGTTTGTTTTTAACCGACCCTATCGTGCCAAACAGGGCGCGAATACACGTCGTCGAGCGGCTTCTCGGCTTCTGTGAATCCGTAAATATTCCGCGACCCGAACGTATCGAGGCGCAAACGTATCTCACCACGACCGACGTATCCGCGCTCCTCGAACCGGCAAAACCGGGCACCGGACCGCTTGTCGGCTGCATCGTCGGTGCCTCGGTCGCGAATAAAACATGGACTCCTGATCGCTGGATCGCGTGTCTGAAAATGCTGGCGGACGCGGGGATGCGTCCGGTGCTTTTGGGAACGCAGAACGAAGCGGACGCCGCCGAGGCGATAGCCCGCGCCGCCGG
>JACMIS010000262.1 GCA_014381035.1 Armatimonadota bacterium | reverse complement strand
GCTTCAGGCGGTCGCGCTCTTGCAGGCGCGGTTGGGTTCTGTGCCGAGCGATTTCCGAGCCTGTGACCTGCTGAAAGAAACGCTGACCGATGCGAAAGAGCAGGCTCTTGCCCTGTCCGCGAACGCCGAGGAGATCGGCGATTTCCTGAGTGCAGACGAGCGGTTAGCGGAAGTACAGGCACTGCTTCCCAACGACGCGGATTTATTTAAAACGCGACAATCCTTGCGCCAGCGATGGAACGCGTTGGAGCGAAGCCTCGGCGAAAAATCGCTCGCGAGCGGTGACGGCGACACCGCCGAAGCGCACCTGCTCTACGCGATTGTTGCGGATCCCCTCGACTCCGTGGCGCGGGAAAAATTAGCCGACGCCCGGTACGCCGCCGCGACCGCCGCCATCGCGGACGGCAAGAAGCACATGGCACTGGGAGAATGGGCAAATTCGGTCGCGGCATTTACGGAAGCACAGAAGCGCGGCGCGTCTGGTCCTGAGATCACGCAGTTGATCAAACAAGCCCGCGTCGGCGAGGCGATGGGTCTCGGCAACGCGCTATATAACGACCGCCAGTACGCTTCTGCCCTGTTCCAATTCAAAAAGGTGCTTCGCCTCGACGCCGACCACGCCGAGGCGAAGCAGCGCATCGCCTACGCGCAAAACTTCCTGCAAGACGCCGGACAGATCACCGACCGTTTTACCCGGCTGGAGTAGATTTCGGACATTTGGCAATGTTACCCGAGAACCTTTTAGCGTCAGTCCAGCATCGAAGCGATGTAATTGATCTGTCCTTCGTGGTAGCTCATGTTCCAGTAAGGATAGCCAATGCTCTGCGCTATTGTCATGATTCCATACGGCGTGTCAATTTCCACGTCCATCGCATCGTCGGGAGTTGCCTGAATCGCGGCGATCACCCGTTGCGTATTCGCTTCCAGCAACTCTTGCAGTTCGCTCAGGCTCTCCGCCGCGACTTTGCTCCGGATAGCCATGTATTCGTCATGCGGGGGTGCTCCCCACGTCCGGTTTCGAATCATAGTCGCCGTGTAGCCGTTGTTCAGGGCACATTCCGCGACCAGATCCAGTGCCGGACGTGCCGTTTCGGCGGGACGCCAGCCGCGCTTCTCCTCGGGCAGTGCGAGCAGTGCGGCGAGCAGGTTCTTTGCCCCTTGTTCGGTCGAAGAGGCGAGAAAATCTTGTTGGGTAATAGACATGGTTTGTTTCCTTCGTGGTCGTTGCGCAAGCGCGATGATGATAATTTCTGTTTTGCTCGGTCTAAAATTTTCAGAATTTGAGGGGGCGGGCATACATGAGATAGTCTGTATCAACCGTCTCGCCGCCCAGTTGGTCTACCAGTAAAGCGATCTGCCCGCGATGGTAGGGCGCGTGACCGAGTAATTGCAGAATCTGCCCTTCGACATACCAGCTCATCCGGTACTCGCCGAACGCTACTTCGAATTCTCGTGATAGTCCGGCATCGTCGAGGTTGGCGAGATAGTCCGTCCATCGGGCTTCGATAGCGGCGAATCGCGGGCGCAATGACAGACGGTCCGCCGTTTTTTCAAAATATTCGCCCTGAGATTTTTCGCCGCCGTCCATGAGGTGCAGCCAGTACTCCCGGCAAAAAGCCAGGTGGGTGGCAAGTGTCACTGCCTGCTGGAATCGGGCATCTGTTCGATTCGCCGGGGGAACGGATTCGATCATGGTCAGCATCTTGTCGTTGCAATCTTTTTCGTACTCATATAACGCGCGATATTGTTCGGTTCTTGACATCATCACAGTCCTTTACTTCGTTTTTTCGTGCCGTCTGCTTTCGATCAATCATAGTTTAACGCCGATATAGGATATAATTCGTCCTGATTAAAATCGTATCGTAAGAATAATTTGCGGGGGTTGCCCCCCCCGGAATCGAACAAGCGAGATAATTCCTATGTACTATCCGACGACGCGGGTATTGACCGTGCTGGAGCTGCTCCAATCCCATCGCGCGATAACCGGCACCGAAATCGCCCGGCGTTTGGAGATCGATGTTCGCACGGCGCGGCGCTACATCGTCATGCTCGGCGAGTTAGGGATTCCGGTGGTTGCGGAGCGCGGGCGGTACGGCGGGTACCGCCTGATGCCTGGTTTCAAACTGCCCCCCCTGATGCTCACGGAGGACGAAGCATTGGCGTTGACACTTGGTCTTCTTGCGGCGCGGCATCTCGGATTGACGACGCACGCACCGGCTGTCGAGGGTGCTCTGGCGAAAATCGAGCGGGTGCTGCCGGAGCGGCTACGCAACCGGGTACGTGCGGTGGAAGAAACCGTGGTCTGGGATCTGGGAGAGCGGACACGGGACGCGACGGATAACGCCATCGTTCTCGCGCTGAGCGCGGCGGCACGGGAGCAAAACCGGGTGTCGCTTCATTACCGGCGTGCGTGCGGCGAGGAATCCGAACGCGACTTCGATCCCTACGGACTCGCCTATCAGCGCGGCAACTGGTACGCGACCGGGCACTGCCATTTGCGGAACGGAATACGGCTTTTCCGGTTGGACCGCATCACCGAAGTTTCCGCGAAAACGGAACGGTTCCAGCGCCCGGAAGGGTTCAACGTTCTGGAAGCGGTCCTGAAATCACTGGGAAGCGTTCCCCGTGAGATCCCGGTCGAGGTTTGGCTGGACACGACACTGGAGCACGCCCGGTGGCAGGTTTCGGCACGGGTAGCTACTCTGGAAGAGTGCCGAGAAGGGGGCGT
>JACMIS010000261.1 GCA_014381035.1 Armatimonadota bacterium | reverse complement strand
CGCATCCAAGCAATTGCGGCGGACGTATCCAAGCCGCCGGAGAAGGCGATACCGACGTTGTCGCCCTTGGGTAAGGAAAGTAGTATTTTGTTTTTCATAAATTGATCGCTACAAATCCGGATCAGTCTACCACCGGTTACGTACTGGTATCGGTATCGTCCCAGGGGGTGTTTTCGGCGTCCGTCAGCCAGTTCAGAGCGAAATGCCGCTCCATGACGACACCGGGATCTAGGTTTCCCGGTGTCGGGCGTCCGTTGATTTGCGCGTCGCGGACGGCCCAATGAAGGCGGTATGTCAGGTCTAACTGGTCGATGATTTCTCCTTCGGATCGAAGCGTCACAGCGTTTAATTGCTCCGGCGTAGCGAGGTCGCGGGCGGTACGCGCCACCAGCGGAACATTGCAAATCACGGTCGGGTAAGGAAGCTCCGTCAACGCACCCAGCGACCAGAGCAGCACCGCGCACGCCTCATATCGCCACGCGAATTGAATCACCATTGTCTCGTTAGGTTTCGGATCGTCAAAGAACTGTCGCTCGTCGGGCGAGAGCGCGGAAACAATGCCAGTCTCCTCTAACAACCGCCACGCGAACGGTTCCGATTGACCGGCGTGAAGCATTTCGGCCTGTACGGCGCAAGCGCACAGGGCCACGGCACGCTCCGCGACCTCGCGTGCCCCGCGCAACTTGATTTCACCATCTGCAATATAGGGTAGCCAGTCAAGAGTCGGGATGCCCGCCTCTTTCAGCCGCGCGATAGTTCGCTCTTTACGTGCAATTCCAGGATTTTCACTTGTCATAACATTTCCGACTAAAAATTCGAGCGAAGTTAAACCGCCTTCTCACAAGCCGTTGATCTATGATAGCAGATTCCTCATGGAACAGTGAACAGGAAAAGACAGCCGTTTCGGTAAACCATCTAACGTATGAACGACTTTTCCATTCGTGCCGCGACCCCGGCGGACTTCGATACCATCGCCGAAATGATTCACGTCGGAACAAACTACTGGTACGAGACGCACGGAATGGGGCGCATCTTCAGCGGCGCGGTGGCTGCGGCGCGAATTTTCCCCGAGGTTTATGAAGATCTTGATCCGGGCTGCTGCCTTCTCGCGGTAGCTGATTCTACCGGGCGGATCGCGGGGTCCTGTTTCTACCACGTCCGCCCGACGCATGTTTCGCTCGGCATCCTGAACGCACACCCGGCTTACTTCGGAACAGGAGCGGCGCGTCGGCTCTTGGCAGAGATCGTCGCCATCGCAGACGCCCAGAGTAAACCACTCCGTCTGGTATCATCCGCGCTAAATCTCGATTCGTTCTCGCTGTATAATCGGGCGGGATTCGTACCACGGCAACTGTTTCAGGACATGATTCTGACCGTTCCCCAGACAGGATTGGTACACGCCGCGCCAGACGGGATCGCTCGCGTGCGGGTTGCCGCGCCCGGAGACGTGCCCCACATCGTTGCGCTCGAAGAAAAAATTCAAGGGATCAGCCGACCGGGGGACTGGACATATTTCGTCGAAAACAAAAACGGTATCTGGCATACCATCGTGCATGAAACGGCGGATGGAACGATTGCGGGTGCCCTGTCCTCCGTTTCGCATCCGGGAGGCAACCTCATCGGACCCGGTGTCGCCGTCGATGCGGACGTGATGGCTCCCTTGCTTTGGGAGCAGTTGGACTTCCGTCGCGGCACAACACCCATGTTTCTTCTTCCCGTCACAGAGTCGCAGTTGGTACAAACCGCCTATGGATGGGGCGCAAAAAACTGCGAGTTGCACGTGGCGCAGTGTCGCGGCGAGTGGTTCCCGCCGACGGGCGTGGCAATGCCGAGTTTTTTGCCGGAGTCGGCTTAAATTTGTATGCCTATAATTCTTCCAACGACACGAGACCGCCATCCGCAAACTGGATGTTCATCTCCGATCCGTCCAGCAACAGCATTCCTAGGAGTGAATGCTTGCCCATCGCCAGAACTTCGACGACTCGCTCTGCACCGTGCCACAATACCGTAGATTCATGGACGTTAACAACGATTGTGCTGTTGTCGGCACGGTTGGCAGCGATTTCGCGCACTTGGGGAAGAGCGAGTGCTTGCACGGCGGCAATAGGGAGCGTCAGGTAGCCCGCGAAACCTGTGTCTACCACAAACTCGATAGCCATGTCAGGGCGACCGGGGATACGTAGCATCACGCTTAGCAAAACTTGGTGTGTGAGTACCGTCCCATTCACGACGTTTCGGACGTAGTTCGAGAAAGAACGCCCCCGATAGCGTACACCGCGTCAAAGCCGATTCGCAATCCGATTAACCGGGCGTCAGGATGTCGTGCCTTGACCGCGTGGCTGATCGCAAGCCCGTTGTCACCGATCTCGTAGTCGCCGCTCTCAACGTCGATTACAATCTGCTTACCGATATTTTCCGGCATCTCGACCCGTGAGCGAAGATCAGTCTCATAAATATCGTTCCCGCGTTGCCATGCATCGCTACCCGTGTTCGTTGTTCGCGTCATATTACTGCCCACATTTCAATTCGCGTTCGCCGCTGACAATTTCGTCGAATAGATTACGATACCACTCTACATCAACCTCGGCACTGCCTAATCCGTGCGCCATCTGGTTCCAGAATTTCGATTCGTCGAAGCCTTCGAAGTCCAACGCGGAATATCTCGCAACATTGTGAAACGCATCGGCCATACAATGAACTCGGTGCGCTGTCCTGCCACCACGAAAACGAAAAAACGCTTCCCATTTTGCAAATTCGGTGTCGCTTGCCCAAGCACAACACGAGCGAATGCTAATGACGGCGTGATATAGCAGGTGCCGATACGCCGATTTACGCCGCTCGTCCATCAGTCAAAATCGGCGTTCCGCGCCGTGTTGAATGCTTCGCTCGATCCGAACCCACGCTCCGTCGTGATCACTGGCGCGGGCTTCGGCGCGTTTTCTACTTCGTCTGCCGCCGTTTTCGTCCAGTTGGGGTTGGCGGCGCAGAAGTCGCGGAACGAGGTGAACATCTGCACGAAAAGCGGCATTCCAGTGAACGATAACGGCGACGCCGGACCGGTGAACATGAACGGGAACTGGCGGCGCGATTGCGGGTCAACGAACGATTTGTAGAGAGAAAGGGCTTCCTTGTCGCCGACTAATTCCTGCAACTGGTCCTGTTCGCCGCCCGTGGTCAGGCCGTAGCCGAACGCATTCAGACGCAGTTGCCCGATGATCTCGCGGTGGAGCGATGCCAGGGTTTGCGTGATGAACATATAGCCTAATCCGTATTTACGCGTGGTTCGGACGGCGTCCACGAATGATTTGGTCAGGCTCGCCATTTCGGAGTCGTCGCCGGAGCGGGTGTAGTTCTTGACGTAGCGGTGCGCTTCGTCGAGGGCGACCAGCACGTTGAGTTGTTTCCCGGCGACGAACGCTTTCCCACCCTCGATATTCAGCGCGTTCGCGATCTCGCGCAGGATCAAGGCTTTGATCTCCTCGTCATCCTTGAACGCCGTGCCCTCGCCGCTGATGTCGAGAAAAACTATCGGTTGCGCGGAGCCCGCCCCGCCCTCCGGGGCGTTTACGACCGAGGCGACGATCCCCCACAGCGGTGTGCGTTCGCGTCCTTTGCTGTCTACCTTTTGGAACAGATCGAGCGACGCGGTAAAGGCGATTTTCAGTTCGGCTAGCTCGCCTTCGTCGGCGATAATGGCGCGGATGCGCTCGGCTAACTGCTCGCGCCGTTCTTTGCCGGAATAGATGCGCTCCAGTGCTTTGGGGTCATTTACCAACGTTTCCAGCGACTTTTCCAGAAGATCAGTGGGCGCGGCGGAGAGTTTACCGCCGGAACCGAGCACCTTGCGCACACAGTTCTGCATCACCTCTTCGGCGATCTCGACGTTTTCCGGGTTTCGAACGCCGATGAACCGATAGAAGTTTCCCTTACGAAGCAGCGAGCAGAACTGCGGAACGGACTCT
>JACMIS010000260.1 GCA_014381035.1 Armatimonadota bacterium | reverse complement strand
TGTCCAGACTCGGACCGGTGCTGAGGATACTCCCGCTAGTGCCGCCGACGTAGGTGCGGTCCTGCTTTCCGAACCGCATCGCGGCGTCGAAAACGGCGGTCGCTTGTCCCCCATCAAATTCCACCATGACCTGCGCGAGTAGCGGCGGCATGATCTCCTGTCCGAGAGCGAGACTGCGCGAAGCCTGCACCCGGCGCACGGTCCGGTTTTGTGCCGAAAACAGAGTACTGAGAAAGTCGAACCAATGAATCGCGAAGTCGTAGAACACCAGATCATAAATCTTCTCGAACGGCGTTCCCTTGGTCCACGAGTGGTCCCAGTGGACGCCCAGGTGGACACTCAGTAGATCGCCGATCTGCCCGGACCGGACGGCTTCGCGCATGTAGGAGAAATGCGGCGCCCACCGCCCGTTCTGATTAACCGCAAGTTTTACTCCTTTCGACGCCGCCAGTGCGACCAGCCGTTCGCCCTCGTCCAGGTCCGTGACGAACGGCTTCTGGCTCAGGATATGCTTTCCGGCATGGATCGCCGCCTCGATCAGCGGCAGGCGCTCCGGCGGGTGGGTGGCGAGGTCCACGACCGCGATGTCGTCCCGGTCAAGGACGGCGCGAAAATCGGCGGTCACGGCGGCGTCTGGGAAAAACTCTTCCCGACGCTTTTCCGCCTTCTCAATGGCGAGGTCGCACAAAACCGCCACGTCATAACCCGCGTTTCGGTAAGCGCGGAGATGCGACGCCGTGATGCCGCCGCAACCGATCAGCCCGATTTTCGGGCGGTACGATTGGGGGTCGCGCGGCTGATACGGCAACTCCGGCGCGGGGACGGTTGTGTTCCCCGATTTGTCGCCCAGGCTGTAATCATCCTCGGTCGCGGTGTCGGTATTGCTCAAAGTTTGTCTCCCTTCACCAAAGATACGGTCCGCTTTTCGCGAACAGAAAGCACCGCGCTGTCCACGATCTGCTGCCCGACGCGTGCCAGTGCCGGGGAAAGCGGACCGGTGACCGGTTCGCCGGTTTCCAGACAATGAATCAGATACTCGACCGGGGCGCGGCGCGGGAACGGGAGCACGTCCACCGGAACGTCGTGCGTCTCAGGATGCGAGTTCGTTTGCAGACGCACCACCGATTCGTAATCGTAGCTACTGATCGTCCCTTCCGTCCCGACGACGACAAAGCCGCATTTGGGTTGCGGTTGCGTCGTCCACGGGTCGGTGAACGTCCCCCACCGCGTCTCGTATTTGGAAAGTCCTGTTTCATAGCGGCAAATGGTGACGCTGTGTTCGTCCACTTCGCCGTCGGCCGGCTCATCAACCACGGCGGTGACTTCTATTGGCGCCCGCCCATCGTGGAACCAGGTGCCGAGCGTGACACCGTAGCCGAGGTAATCCAGAAGCGACCCGCCCCCGGTTTCCTTGCGGTACCACCAACTTTCCGCCTTCTGCCGTTTGGCGTCTTCGTCGCCGACCTCGATCTTGTCGGCGAGGTGCCGGAGTGGTCCCCGGTTCCCGTCGTAATAGTGCACCTCGATCACGCGCCCGATCACGCCTTCACGGATCAGCCGGTGCGTCGTGACATGCGGCGGGTACCAGGCGAGGGGCCAGTTGATCACCATCGTTTTCCCGCTCTTTTCCACCGCAGAAATCATGCGGTCGGCGTCTGCGAGCGTGGTAGCCATCGGTTTTTCCACAAGAAGGTGCGTCCCATACGGCGCGACCATCTCGACATACTCGCCGTGCCGTGCGGTCTGGGGGCATAAAATGACGACATCGGGCTGGGTTTCTTGCAGGCACTGCCGCCAGTCCGTAAAAACACGCTCGGGACCGATCCCCAACCGCGCGGCAGAATCTGTCATCCGCGCCGCATCAGGATCCGTGATGCCGACTATCTCCGCGCGAGGATGATCGGCTACCTGGCGCAGAAGGTCGCCCATGTGCATGTGGTCAAAGCTAACTCCGGCAAACTTCCATGTTTTTGTGTTTTGGCTCATGACAAAAAAATACCACAAATCATATCGCCTGTCCAAAATCTGATATGATAATACCGTTATGGCGCGATCACGAAGTGAGCGGGTGGGGGAAATACTGGGCGCACTGAAGGCGAGACTTCGCGACAGCGGGTTGCTTCCGGGGGGGCGGTTCCTGTCGGCACGGGAACTGGCAACGACCTATGGGGTGAGCTATCAGACGGCGCACCGACTTCTCGATGAACTGTGCACCGAAGGG
>JACMIS010000005.1 GCA_014381035.1 Armatimonadota bacterium | reverse complement strand
CGCCCTGATCAACGCCTCGTCTCAAGTGGTCTGGACAAACACCCCGGACGGCAAGATGCTCGGGGAGCAACCGGGGTGGTCTGCGCTCACCGGACAAACGGAAGCGGAGTACTCCGGATATGGTTGGGCGGACGCGGTTCATTCGGAGGATGCCCAGCCGACGATCGACGCCTGGGACGAATCGGTGCGCACCCGGACTCCGTTCGAGTTCGAGCACCGTGTCCGTCGCTACGACGGTGTATGGCGGCTGTTCTCGATTCGCGGGGTGCCGATTCTGGAAGAATCGGGTGAGATCCGGGAGTGGGTCGGAACCCACACCGATATCACCGAGGAGCGCGAAGCCGAGCAAGAGCAGATACGGACGCTGGCACAACTGTCGGCAGTTCTCGAATCCGCGACGGATGGGATCGTCGTCGCCGATATGTCGGGCGACATCTTGATGATGAATCCCGCGGGACTTGCCTTGCATGAGTTCTCTTCCAACGACCAGGCGCGTCGCCATCTGCGGGAGTATTCGGACACGTTTTCCCTGTTCACCCAAAACGGGGATAAGATCCCTCCCGAAAGATTGCCGCTGTCTCGCGTTCTGGACGGCGAAACGTTCACCGAATACGAGTGCCGTGTGCGTCGCACCGACACAGGGACAGAGTGGTGGGCGTCGTATAGCGGTAGCCCGGCGCGTGACGAGCGAGGCGAGATAAAACTCGTCATTCTAACCGTGCGCGATGTTTCCGAGCGCAAGCAAATGGAAGCGCAACGCGACGGACTTTTGCGACGCATCGAGGAAGCCGCCGATCGGCAGCGCAAATTTCTGCGCGAAATGCTCTCCTCGATGAGCGAAGGGCGTCTACGTTTGTGCGAATCGGTAAGCGATTTACCGATACCGATAACCCCGCAACCGGCGTACGAACCGGTCACTCTCGACCGGATGACAATCCGCGTGTTGCGCCGCCAGACCGGAGCGGCGTGCAATGAGGCGTCCCTGCCGCCGGACCGGGAGAGCGACCTGTTGACGGCGGTTGGGGAAGCCGCGATGAACGCCGTGGTCCATGCGGGTGGCGGCACCGGGAGCGTATATCTGGACGTGGAGCGCGGCATTGTGCAGGTCTGGGTGCGCGACACGGGAGCCGGTATCAACGAAGATTCGCTGCACCGGGCGACTCTTGAAAAGGGTTTCACCACCGCCGGGACGCTGGGGCATGGGTTCTGGATGATGTTAAAAACAGCCGATCATGTGTACCTGCTCACCGGCGCGAACGGCACCACGGTAGTCGTGGAACAAGAGCGCCACTCCCCGGTCCCATCTTGGATGCAATCTTACGTGGACGCCAGTTAAATGGCGGGTGTGAGGGCATCGACGCGCGGGTAAGTACTTGGCATACGGGTATAAAACCTATAGCAAAGGGATACCTACCAGGGAGACAACGAAATGAGTACACGTGAAGATAGCCGCGAAAAGCCGCTCGATCCCGCGATGACGCCACACGAGCACCGCAAAGATTCCATCGATGGGCAGACACTCAAGGAGCAACTGGCGCAAACAAATCTGCCCGGCGAACAGGCCAGCCAGCATCACGGCGAAAGCACCAAAGCGGTACAGGACGAAAAAAACATCGGTCAGCATAACGGCGCAGGACGCCCGCCGCTAATGAAGAAGTAAAGCAATCGATAAACGGTCGGCCCCGGCTTCACGCGCCTGAGTGCGCGGGAAGCCGGGGCCGTTCACGGATGAACGACCAATAAATGTCAGTTAATTACCCGCGCGGGGGGCGCGGGCGGGATCGGGGGTGTGCGCGGCGCAGGCGTG
>JACMIS010000032.1 GCA_014381035.1 Armatimonadota bacterium | reverse complement strand
TCGCTATGTCAATCCCGAGGGCAAAGCCGTAGACATTCTGCTGGTGTATCGCCGCTACGGTCGCCGCGAGTTCGCGCACCGGCCGGAGTTGTGCTTCCCGGCGGCGGGGTACAGCATCACGAAAAAAGACCGTACCACGCTTCCGTATGGCGGGAACGACGCCGAAGCGGTCCACCTGAGTGTGGATGGTTCCCGTCTCGGTGCGCCGAATACGACCATCACCTACCTTTTCGCGTCCGGCAGACGCACCGAATGCGACTTCATCCGCCAGCAGATCCTGATGGCGCTGGAGCGCGTGATCCCGAACAAGAATGGCTGGACGTTCGTTCGCCTTACCTCCGCGCAGGTTCCCGGCACGGACGACCCGGCGATGGTCGCGGCGCAACAGGACTTCATGCGGGCGATGGGACCGGAACTGGAAAAGGTAATCACCACGGACGCCGCCGCGAAGTAGGGGTTAACGCGGAAGGGTCCCGATGTAAATATTTCATACTTACATCGGGACCCTTCCGCACTTGTAGGAATATTTAATAATGGATGAATATCAAGATCCCCCTTTCTTTGCTCATGCAGTCCTCAAACGCCCATGCATGTATACTGTTAATGGAACGTATGGCGAGATAATCGCTTTTCTTACAGGATATTATAGTGGTGGTTCGCATCCACCCCCGCCTAAATGGGCGGAAGCGACAAGTTGGGGACGGTTTAATAGTTGGTTAGCGGAGAAATTACAGAGCGATCATAACAATCCACATCGGGTTATAGCGGGGCGATACGGTGACAAGACGTTGGAGCATTTTGAGGATTACTTTTCCGAATGGTGGCTGAGTGAATATAGTATGACACCAGATGCACATGCAACTAAATTGCATTCAGAATCGCAAGTATACATCAACCGGATGAAGGCTTTATGAGCAAACTTCGCCTCGCTATATTTGTCGGGTCGCACGGGCGCGGCTCGAATATGATGGCGATTCACGCGGCGATCTCGGAAGGGCGTCTTCCCGCCGAGATCGTTTGCGTGATCGGTACTCGCGCCGATGCCCCGGCTATTTCCCGCGCGAAAGACGCAGGACTGCTGACAAAGATCGTCAGTCCCAAAGACCGCACCGATGATGAGTACGCCGAAGTTCTCCTACGGGTTCTGCGAAACGCGGACGCCGATACCATTGCCCATGCCGGATACATGCGGCGGTTGCCGTCGCTGGTGGTGCAAGCGTTCCCATACCGAATCGTAAACATTCATCCGTCGCTTCTTCCCGCTTTCGGCGGGCATGGCATGTATGGCGAAAAGGTGCATCAGGCAGTGATCGAGTCCGGCGTCAAGGTGTCCGGCTGCACGGTGCATTTCGTGGATGAGGAGTACGACACCGGACCGATCATCCTGCAAAAAGTCGTGCCGGTCGAGGACGACGACACCCCGCAAACCCTCGCCGCGAGGATCCTGCCCTGTGAACACGCGGCTTTTTCCGAGGCACTCGCTTTGCTTGCCGCCGGGAGACTGCACGTCGAAGGGCGGCGCGTCCGGCGCGAAAGGGAATCCGATGATTAAGCCGGTGCGTTGGGGGGTTTTAGGGTGTGCCCGTGTGTTTGAGCGGCGCATGATTCCCGGCTTTCGTGCCGCTGAAAACGCGGAGCTGCTGGCGGTTGCGTCCCGCTCCGAGGAGAAGTCGCGGGAAGTTGCGGCGAAGTATGGCATCCCCCGATCCTACGGCTCGTATGAATCGCTTCTTTGCGACCCCGACATTGAAGCCGTCTACATCCCGCTCCCCAACGATATTCACTGTGCCTGGACACTGCAAGCGTTCGCCGCCGGAAAACACGTGCTTTGCGACAAACCGGTCGCGCTTTCCTATACCGATGCTTACGCGATGGCGATTACCGCCCGAAGCAAGGGACTCCGTTTACAGGAAGGCTTTATGTACCGCCATCACCCCCAGCACGAACGGATTCAGGAGATCGTCCGGAGCGGAGAGATCGGCGAACCCGTGCATTTTCGCGGGGCGTTCGCGTATGTCGCTAACTTCGATCCGTCCAATATCCGTATGAACACGGCGCAGGGCGGGGGAGCGTTTCTGGATGTCGGGGTGTATCCGCTCAACGCCGCCCGCTGGTTTTTCGGCGAGCCGATAGCCGTCACCGCCGCCGGGCGCACCGACCCGGTGACCGGGATAGATCTGCATACGATAACACTGATGGAATGGGCGGACGGCAAAACCGGTACTGTCGTCGGCGGCTTCGACCAACCGTTCACCACGCGCTACGAAATCG
>JACMIS010000259.1 GCA_014381035.1 Armatimonadota bacterium | reverse complement strand
AGGACACAAAGGTTTTAAAGTGTTAGGCTTGCCGATATAAGAAAGCCGCCCCGCTATCGAGCGGAGTCAAAAACGTTGAAACCCTTTGTGCCTTCTCAAACTTTGTGCACTTTGTGGTTGAATCACAGAATCAATCGGGCGGCGACGCGTGCCATGCTTTCGCCGGAAACGGCGAAGTTCCAGGTGGCGGCGCGGATCATCTTTTGTAAAGTGGGGGTGAAGTAGGTATCCCACTCGCCGGAGCGGACCCCTTTTTCGACCTGTATCCGAAGCGCGTCCACGGCGCGGTAGGCTTGCGCGGCTTGTGTCGCGGCGTTCTCATCGCCGGTCTGCACCGCATAGGCGGTCCGCTCTCCCACCGCGACGGCGGCTTCCGCCATCGGCACGAGCAGGTTCAAGGCTTCTGGACCGCCGTTGGGTTCCGCCCGGAGCAGGAACGCTATCTGTACCGCTTGCCGCGCACCACGCGCGGCGGTGCGCAGGTCGCCGCTCATTTTCATCGTGTTGGCGACGATCTCGGTGTGCGCGGCGGAAAGATGGGAGTTCGCGAGAAAGCCGCGCGATGTCGCCTCGACCGTGTCCGCGAGCGGACCGTACCCCGGCATCGTTCCGATCACCCATAAATCTTCGTCGTGGTAATGTTGCGCCGCTTTCGTCAAGCCATCCGCGCACGCGCACGCCAGCGTGCCCAAGTCGCGCCGAAGGATCGCCAACTCCGACATGAACGGGTCGTCTTTCATAGGCACGTTCGCACGCCGACCACCGTTGGCAGGATGCGATTGCATCTTTATCGGATCATCAGGTAGAACGGACAGCATAAAACTTCCCTTGGCACATAGTAACGATGATGGAGCAGCGTAGTTCACAAAGTAGTCGATAGCAAGATGCGTGCCTAACTATCGCTTATCTCCCGATCTGTTTTCGATGTCGGTCAGGACGCCGTCCCGGAGCAACAAGATCGCGTCCGCGCCCTGTAGCATATCCCCGTCGTGCGTGACGACAACCACGGTCCCGCCCCGCTCCCGCCAGCCGGATAATGCCTCGATGACGCGGAACCCGTTCCCCCGGTCCAAAGCCGCCGTCGGTTCATCCGCAAAAATCACATCCGGCTCGTTCATCATCGCCCGGACTACGGAAACGCGTTGCTTCTCGCCGCCCGACAGCTGGGACGGCTGCTTGTTCTCTAATCCAGACATGCCGAGGTGGGTTAAATGTTCCATCGCCTTGTTTTTCGCGGCGGCATCCACCTTCGGCGCGGCGGCGACGATGTTTTCCAGCGCGGTCAGATACGGCAGCAGGAACGGTTGCTGAAACACGAACCCGAACCGCTGACGGCGCAGGTCCGTAACGGCGGTTTCCGTGTTCTGATTATAAACGAACGAGCCGAACCGCGCCGAACCGTGCGTCGGCGGTTTCAAACCGGACAGGACATAAAGAAGCGACGATTTGCCCGACCCGGACGGTCCCATGATGCCGTAAAACTTGCCCGGCGGCAGGGCGACCGAGACTTCCTTCAGCGCGAACGTCGTGCGCCCCGCGTCCAGATATTCCAGTGTCGCGCCTTCACAGGCGAGCGTGCGTTCGGTGATTGATAGTTCGTTCATAAAAATATTCTTTGGAAAATAAAGCCCTCACCCCCCTCTCCCTTCAGAGGGAGAGGGGGGTGGGGGGTGAGGGCTGTCCTCCGTGCCGATCACCGCCGCTCGATGATCGTCACCGGGTCGAGTTTCATCAGGCGATAGGCAATGGTGGTCACGGCGAATGCCGTGATCGCGAACGGGATCGGGATCGTCCACTTATACGCGTACAGATCCTGTGGATTGATGATCAGTCCACGCGGCTCGAACACTGCCGTTTTGAAGACCGTCAGGAAGGTAACGGTCACAATCGCCCCGACCGCCCAGCCGATGGTGGTGAGTAGCGCGGTTTCCAGCACGATGCGCCCAATGAGTTGCGAGCGGCGGTACCCGATGGCGGACAGCACCGCGAACTCCGAGATGCGCTGGGTGAAATAGATGTTCGCCAGCATCCCCGACATCAGCGAGATCACGAAGATCACGGTGCCGTTGACCACACCCATGATCAGAAACATCGACGAGAGCGAGTCGCGCAGTTCGGCGACCAGGTTCTGGTAGGACAGCAGGTTCAGTTTCTTCGGGTCGAGTTTGCCGTTCTGCTTGTTCTGATTCGGCAACATCGCGGAATTGACCGCGTACAAATCTTTGGGGTCTTTGGTCGTGTAGATCGTCGTGCGCGGCGTGGTGATGAACGTCGTGTCGCAGAACGATTTCGTCGTGATCGCGAACCAGACCGGACCTTTCAGAATTCCGACACAGCGTACCGGTACCGGCGAGCCAGAAATCCCGCCCGCGTCGGTCGGTCCCGCGATGATGTCGCCGACCTTGATCTTCTTGTTCTGCGCTATCGGCTCCGAGAGTGCCGCTTCCGGCATTCCCTCGGCGGGCATACGTCCTGATTTGAGTTCGGTGCCGACGCGCTTCAACAGGTAGTCGCGGTTGTCCTTCGTCAGACCGAGTACCACAAACGGGAACCGCCCCATGACGGTTTTGATGTTGGTAAAGAAAATGCTCCCCTCGAAAACCCGGTCGATGCGCGGGTCCGCCCGCATCACCTCGATCTGGTCCTCGGGGATGCGGAGCGAGACGCGCTGCGGGATCGCATACGTGAACGAGCGCGTGTATCCGTAGATGGTGAGGATCGTCAGGTCAATCGAGTTGACCATCGTGGCGATGGACGCGATCAAAAAGACACACAGCACGATGACGAAGCCCATGGGCAACACTTTGCCGGGGTTCCGCTGAAAATAAGTGACGGGAGATAAGGGGTTACGCATTCCGTTTTGTTCTAACGGCGTTTCGCCCCCGTTCGTTCCCGCGCGGACACAATACCGGTTATCGGTTTCGCCCTATGGGTTTTACCGGGGCGTTTCGCGCGGAGGAAATTCCGCCCGCACTTCCGCGGAAGGCAGTGTCTCCCCGTTCGTCTTCCAGAGCGTGATCGCCGCGTCATGAAACTGCTCGACACTCACGATGTCGGTGAAAGCCTCGCCCAACATGCCGATTAGCATCATGTTATGCTCGATCAGTTCATTCGAGTTGGAAAGGAAGTAGATGTCCCGGTTCTCCCAGCGACAACTCTT
>JACMIS010000258.1 GCA_014381035.1 Armatimonadota bacterium | reverse complement strand
CCCCAATAACCTCCGTCGGCGTACGAATGACGCGGCTCAAATCATTTGAACTCAAGTCTCGACCCATTGCGTCCTCGGGAGTGGTAGTTACCTCAACCCATATGTACTCATCACCCATCCGAGACTGGCGTTCAACGCCCCCATCGGAGACGTAGGGAAGATCATAAGAAACATAGATCTGCCCTGGAGAGATATATCCCTTGCTATCGGTGGGATCAGGGTAGTTTTGGGCACGGACGGGCGCGGCGCAGGACAGGAGAACCGCTACCAGGGCGAGTGCGAGACCGCAGGCGTACGGCAGGAGCCGAGCCGGGAGTGGTTGTTTTTTCATGGGTTTACGAGCACCTTTCTTTTAGTGAAGTGACGGTTTCCCGACGTTTGGATCAATCGGGTTGTCACCGAAACGCGAATTAGATAGTGATAGTTGCGAAAGCAACTACGACAGGACGAGATGGTGTGATGCGCTTTTCCTATGCGGGTCGGGTGGTTGCGGTGGGTTATTCCGCCGCGGTCAGTGTGGAACAATTTCTCCGGACGTTTCGTTAAGAAAAGATTAAATCTTCGCCGACTTGTCGGGGGCGAGGGACCGCCACCCGTAGGCGTGATAGCGGTAGTCGAGCGTGTTCCCGTAGACCGTCGCCACCCCGAACCCTTCCGGGTGTACGCCGAGACGTGGTCCTTTCCACCAGTCCCCGCAGACCGCCCCGCCCGTGATATAGCGCACCCCGCGATACTGGCAGTCCTCATAAACGTGCGTGTGCCCCTGTAGCACTGCGCGTACGTTATGGGTGCTGATCCGTTCGACGAAATCCTTGCCGTTGCGGACGATTTTGTCGTCGCCCAGGGCGGTCGTGGTCCCTTTGGTGTACTGCGCGAACAGGGTCAGGATCGGGACGTGCGTGAGAAAGACGAGCGGTTGCGCCGGGTCAGTTTTGCGGAGTAGGTCGTCGAGCCAGACCATCTGTTCCGCGTCGAGTTCGCCGCGCCACCCCTGCGCGTTCGGGCTGTCCGCCCACCGCCCCACCTGCACCGAGTCGAGCACGATGAATTTCCAGGCGCCGTGCTCGAAGGTCGCGTACCGCTGGGACAAGCCGAGCCGCCGCATCCACAGAGCCTTGCCGAAATCGGGCGCGTTTTCCGGGAGCCGCTCCGACCCACCGACCGCGAAAATGTCGTGGTTGCCCGCACTGTAGTGGAGCGGGATGCCCAGGCCGTCCGCCGCCGTCTGCCAGAGGTCGTACACTTCCTCGGCACGATTGCGCCCCACATACGCGGCGTCCATCACGATATCGCCGCCAATCAGCGCGAACGTGGGTCTGGGCGACAGGGCGGCAATCGCGGCGAACGCTTTCCTCACCCCCTCCACCGCGCCGAGTTCCGGCTGGATGTGCGGGTCAGTGATGTGTACGAACGAGAACCCGGCGTCGGTGGGTGCTTCTGGGCGGGCGGCACGCACCGCGCCGCCGAGGAGCGGCGCGCTACAAAGTGCCGTCAGAAGCGCACGGCGGCTGACGGTGTGATCGCGTGGTTGTGTGGATCGGTCGGGCATGGGTGTTTCTCCTTCTTATCCCGCCCGTTCGTCGCGACGAACCGGGCGGGCGATCTGGCTTAGATGCGGAAGTCGGGGTTCTGCCCGTCGTTGCCGGGTTCCACGACGCCGTTGTAACCGGTGGGGCGACCCATGCACTGCCCGTTCACTTTCTCCGGCTTGAACCATTTCGCGTGGCCGTCCCAGAACCCGTAGTTGCCGCCGCCGCTGTGCCGCTCGGAGGACGGGCGGGAACGCTCGATGGTTCCCTGAGCGGCGGGGAGCGCGGAAGCGAACAGGGCGTTGGACCGGCCGTTGCCCGAAGTCAGGTTGTCGCTGCGGTTGCGGTTCCAGGTGGTACAGGTTCCGGCGGCGGGCTGGATGTCGGGGCGGCGCACGATCGTATAATGTGTACCGAACTGCCGGTCCCCTGCGCCGTTCATGCCCGCCCCCGTGTTGGACGCGAACTCGAAAACGAGAAGCGTGGTCGCCGGGTACATCACGTCGGCGTCGGTCGCGGTCGCGTTGCCGTTATTGGCGAGGTTGTTGTTGCGGGCGTACGAGGAGCGGTCCTCGCCGCCCTGAGGGGCGCCCGGCACCACCGGCCCCCACACATAACCAGCTAAGGGGTCCGTGACCGCCGTGCCATCCCAGTATTGCGTTGCGGTCGCGGGCATCGGGACCGCCTCCTGGCTGTCGGAGGGACACTTGAACACGCCCCTGTTTTTGACGTAGGGGGCGAGCAGATCCACCCATCCCCGCGCCACCCGCCCGTTGACACATGTCGGACCGCCGGGATTCGAGCAGTCGCGATTGAACGCGACCGTGTCCTCGAAATCCTGCCGGTACATGATGTTCGCCAGCGTGATCTGCCGTATATTCGACAGGCACGATGTTTGCCGCGCTTTTTCCCGCGCTTGCGCGAACACCGGAAATAGGATCGCGGCGAGAATTGCGATGATTGCGATGACAACTAAAAGTTCGATCAGCGTGAACGCGTTCGCGGGACGTATGCGGCGGGCACGATTCGCAGGGATACAACCGGATTGACGAGTCATTTTGTACTTTCCTTCAAAGAACGGGACAGTGCGCCACAAGCGGCGGCGCGGTAGAGTTACGTAAAACAAGATGTGTCGGCAGGGGTGACGGAACCACCGGGTCGGTCGCTTTGTCACAAAGCGACAATAAGAGCGTCAGTCCCGCGTCCGCGATGGCGTCGAGTGGGTTATGCACCGTAGTCAGTTGCGGGCGTGCCATGACGGACAACGGACCGTCATCGAAACCGACCACAGATATGTCCTCGGGAACACGCAATCCGTTCTCGCGGGCGATGTCGATCACATGAACGCCCCACTGGTCACTATAGGTCGTGAACGCCGTCGGGCGTTGCGCTACTGGAAGTTGTAGCATGCTATTGACTGCCGCCTTACTGATGACAACCATAGGTTCGCCGACCCCATGCCGGCGCATCGCCTCGCAAAACCCGGCTATCCGCTGTTGATTCGCGGAAGAACCGCCTTCGTTCGCGAAATGAACGATGCGCCGGTGCCCGAGAGATACCAGATGATCGACCGCCGAACAAATCCCTCCGAAATTGTCCGCCTGTATCACGTACGGTTCCGGCCCCGAACTCAGATACACACAGGGCAACCCGCTCTCCCGGAGCACGACGGCGGTTTCGTCACTCGCCGAGTAGGTCACCAGAACTCCCTCGATGCGCTGGTCGGTGATCTCCTGCTGGGAGACTTTCTGATCCGAATCGACCAGCATCGGCATAATCCGCACCCCGGCGCGCGAGGCGGCTCCGACGACGGCGGTCAGCATGTCTTTATGAAAAAGGTACATGCGGGAGCCGCTACTACTCGCCATTTTGTCCGGCAGAAAAACACCGAATGTATTGATCCGCCCGGACGATAGCGCGGCGGCGAGTGCGTTACGCCGGTACCCCAGCCGTCGGGCGACTTCCAGAACCCGGAGGCGGGTTTTCTCCGTCACGCGCAAATTGGGCGCGTCGTTCAAAATATACGCGGTGGTAGTTTTGGAGAAGCCGGACGCTTCCGCCACGTCTCGAATCGTCACATTCATAAGCCAATAACCAATTGGTGGACCGGTCCACTCATACAACACTCTACCCGCTTTTATAATTCCTGTGTTAAGGGACTGTTAAGTTTATGTTAAATTTGTTGTCGGGGATGGCTATCGTGCGGGTTTTGCTTTCGGGGCTGGACGGGCTATCGGCATGGCTGTCCCGCTATTACAGGTACCGGGCCACCGAATCAGTGGTTTGGTACCTGCCGCGATCCGGTTTAGATGCGGAAGTCGGGGTTCTGCCCGTCGTTGCCGGGTTCCACGACGCCGTTGTAACACGATTCGGCGCTCGCGGTCCGCCACACAGACGCAGTGGTGGCGTTCGCCCCGCCCCGGCATCACCGGGTCGGTCTTGCTTGATGCGCCGGGGGGACTACCGGCGGCGTCGGCACCGCGCTTTTCGTGCCGCCGGTTCGCAGAATAGCGGCGCGACTCGCCCGCAACCGCCAGACCATACCGACTGCCTCGAACACGATGCGCTTGCTCATCTTGGAGACCCCGTCCACGCGGTCCACGAACCAGATCGGAACCTCGGTCACGGCGAAGCCTTTGAGCACCGCGCGGTACGTCATTTCGATCTGGAACGAATACCCGTCCGAGCGCACGGACGACAGATCGATAGCCTCCAGGACGGCGCGGCGCCAGCACTTGAAACCTCCGGTGAGGTCGTTCTGCGGTAGCCCCAGAATAGTGCGCGCATACAGGGAGCCGCCGCGCGACAGGACGCGCCGAACCAGTCCCCAATTCTGGGTACCACCGCCGGCCACGTAGCGCGAGCCGAGTACGAGGTCGTATTTTTCTGAAGCGGAAACAAGTGACGGCAACGCCTTCGGGTCGTGCGACAGGTCGGCGTCCATCTGCACGATCCGTTCATAACCGCGCTCCACGCCCCAGGAAAGCCCCGCCACATACGCCCGCCCCAATCCTTCCTTGTCCGCCCTATGAAGCACATGGACGCGGGAGTCGGACGCGGCAATCTCGGCGGCGCGTTTGCCGGTGCCGTCGGGCGAGTTATCGTCCACGATCAGCACGTGCGCGGCGGGCACGGCGGCATGAATACCGGACAGCAACGTTTCGATATTCGTGATTTCGTTATATGTCGGAACGACGATTAGTACAGAGGGTGCGAACATATTTTGTTTTCTCACACGGGATTCT
>JACMIS010000257.1 GCA_014381035.1 Armatimonadota bacterium | reverse complement strand
TGTCGAGCGGCGTGAACGCCATGACGAAATCACAACAGGTTCTCGACGGCATGAGTCATCTCGGTTTTCCGACGCATACCGCCCCGATCGTTGGCGCAATCGCACTCGTTGCCTCGATTCTCTACATGGTTCCGCGAACGGCGGTACTCGGGGCGATTCTCCTCACGGGATACCTCGGCGGGGCGGTAGCGAGCCATTTGCGCGTCGGCGATCCCACCTACTTTGCCGTGATTTTCGGCGTCGTCGTCTGGGGCGGGCTTTATTTGCGCGATAGTCGAGTGCGCGACCTGATTCCGTTCCGACGTCGGGTACACGTGCTCCCGAATGAATCCGCTTAATCTTTCCTGTGGTGTAGATGTCGTCGTGATCGGCGGCGGTCACAACGGCCTGGTTTGCGCGAACTATCTGCGCCGCGCCGGGCATACGGTCGCCGCGCCGGAGCGGCGACCGATCGTCGGCGGGTAGAAACATCGGATCGATGCCAATCGGTCCGGGGGCGGTGTTTAACCCCACGCATCGAACGGGCACTCTCCCTCACACGGCTTCAGGTCGCGCCACGCTATAGACGGACCGGTCATCGGGTAGGGTCGGGTGAGCGGACCCGCATCGGCATAAGGACACCAGCCTTTCAGTGGGTCACTCAATGGACCGGGCGCCGACAGTGGTCGTACCGAACATTCGCCGGAAGGCGTAACCACTCAGGGAATTTTGGCGGTTGTCGGGGTGGATAGCATCTCGTCTGTTGTGTTGCGGACGGTGCCCCCTTTACTCGCCCCCGTTGTCTATTCGTCAATGGGCTTTGCGGGCTTCCCGCATCTTCTTTAAATCGTCTTCGGTGGGAAGGGACGGTGGCGGAACTGTGGTCTTCTTTACGGCGGCGACCGCACCGGTACTTGGTGCGGTCGCCGACCGATAGATGACAACCCCCATCACGACAACGATTGCCACGATAATGCCGATGATTACCTTACTATTGATCTGTTGATTCATGGGAATTTATCCTTGCCATCAGCATGGGGCCGGTGCTGACAACCCGAACTATCAATATTCGCGCAATTCCAACCCTTCGGAGGCGCGCTTGCCGTCGATCCAGTCATTTCCAGACGTGATCGCTTTTCCCTGACGGAATTTGGCATGGCCATCCGCAAACGTCATGTTCTGCCCGCCCTGATGTCGGAAGGCACTTGCCTGCGCGAAACGTGTCTTCCAGGGTTCGTCATTATCGCGCTGTGCACCACCACCCGGCGGGTCCTCGTTGTAAACGCGGGTATAGTTCGCGGCACGGAGCGCGTTGACGTTCCAGGAGTCCATGAACTCGCGCCCATAGTCCGCGAACATATAGGTGCTTGCCGGCGAAGGCACATCGGCCATCGTACGTACCGGGTAATCATTCGCCCAGCTCGACGCTCCCAAGCAGCCACCACTGTTCTCCGTCCCACCGTAGCCGACGAGAATGGAATTCGGCGCGTAGCTGATTTGAGTGGGAATTCCCCAGACATTACCACACCCCGGTGATGTACTGTCATCGTAGCCCGACCAGCCACTTTTTGGGTCCGGGTCTGAGGGACAGACGAAGATCGCCCGGCTCTGAATATAGGGCATCAGCCGCCACACCCACTGACTGACCGCAGGATACGTCGCCGAACGGGAATCCGTGTTCGTGGTAGGAATATACGGAGTATCCCAGGAATTGCAGACAATGGTTTCGTCATAATCCTGGACGTACTGCGTCATTGCCAGCCCTAATTGCTTTGTATTACTCAGACAGGAAGCCATGCGTGCCTTTTCCCGTGCCTGCGCAAAGACAGGGAAAAGAATCGCTGCTAATATCGCTATTATAGCGATAACGACGAGTAGCTCGATCAAAGTAAATGCCCGTGCTTTACCGATAGCGATAGTATGATTATCCATTAAACCCACCCTCCCTAGTTGTCTGTGCGCCTTCCGATGACGCGTTGGTTGATAACGGTTCTGCGAAAATCGCGGCTCGCAGAAATAGAAGTCGGTCGTGATCTCCTTCGGGCCCGTAGGTATTAATTGGTCAGGCTGACGGTGCCGACTTTCATCCACCCGTCTGCCCCCTGCCCCTGTGTTCCGAACCGAAACGGCAGGGCGTTGGGGTAAGTTCCCTCCAGAGGGTTCCGGTGTTTGACACAAACATCGTAGACGCCCGCCCCCAAACCGCGCGACGCCGGGGTGGACGAGGTCGTGTACTCAAAGAGATAATCCTGCCAGTCCGGTCGCACTGTTCGTAGATCCCAGTTCGTATCCCAGGTAGTGACGGTGCCGGTACTCTGGTTTCGCAGTCCCATCTGAAGATTCCATTTGTGGAACAACGGAGCCAGCCCGCTGTTCGTGAAGATCACTCCCAGATACATGTTGGAGTTGCGCGAGGTACTGTTCGGGAAATAGGCGGCGTGCACCCGAATGTTGTAACCCATCGCGGCGGAAGCGTCGACGCCGTTCTGATAGTCCGCCGAAGCGGGGGTCGGGTTGCTCGCCATGTACTTCTCCGCCATCATCCACGTGGGGTGTAGCGCCGCGAGGCCCGCGTTCCAGTTGTAATTGTTTTGCGAACCGGAACGGAAAACATCGCCCTGGCTCGGGGGATATATCTCCCCGCCGATCGGTTTAGTCAACCAGATCTCGTTCCCGGAGTTCAGCAAACCCGCCGCACTGAGTTTCGGTTGGAAATACCAGGCAACCGACCCCGTGGTCGCGAATGCGAACGAATCGTCGTGGTAGCCAAATTTGAACGGGTTGGCACCATAACTTTGCGCTTGAGAAGAAAGCGGGTAGCGCAGAAGCACGGGGATGTTCTGGAACGAGTCCTGAAACTTCCTGGCTATCTGCCCCTTGGTGTCATCATTCAGAACGGCACTCTCGTTCCATCCGGGTTCGTCGGTATAGGCGTGCCATTCCCCCCAGAATCCGATCAGCCCTGCGGTGAGAAAAGCGATACGGCTGTTGACGGTGGGGTGATCATAGCGATTCCCCAACGCCGTGATGAACTGGGTCAAGCATTTCACCACATTAGGATCGTTGAAATTCGGCGCGTACTCCGTTCCCAGCGAACCCCTCCAGGAGAAGGTCGCGGGATTCAGGAACGACGGCATTGCCCCCGCCCGTGGTGGGTCTTCCGGGTAGTAGGTGTAGAATCGCACGCATGCCTGATGCCCGCGCCGGGCGACGTTATCCAGGGCAGAGTCGAACCGGCTCCAGTCATAAGTATTGTTCCCACTGCCGTCCACTCCGACGACGACATCGCTCAGTTTCCAGTAAACCCACTCCAGACTGTGCGGGTGGGAGGTCGGCTCGTTTTCGTAGAACGAAACTAACCCCTTCAAGGGTGCCGGGAACGGTGCCTGCGCCGTGTCCGTCAGCCCATGATAGGACGCGTTCGGTGGTATTGCTGCCTCGGTCACACCTATTACCAGGAGACTGGCAACCCCAGCGAGCAAGGCCGCGGTACGTAGCGTGACAAAGTTGATCGATTTTTTGTTTGACATAAAGTAAACCTCTCCCTCAAGGTTGTTAGAAAAATCAGCGATGATTTCCGACAGAAAATGTGATCCGCATAGCGATACCAGAGTGCCAGAGTAGGCGACCCGACGCCCCATCTCCCATTCTCCGGGAAGGAATCGGACGAACGCTTCGTTCCCCAACGCCGGGGCAACGAAAAACGGACATGCACAGATTCGAAATAATCAGGCACAATTCCGAACCTCAACTAGGCGAGACTGTAGAATAGCAATAATAGAAATCCAACCGTATGTCAGTCCGACGCCCGCAACCGACTCAGGAGGAACCTCTAACGACTAACTGTGGCTTTAGAGTGATTTGCTGAAGCGGAATGCTCGGGTCATTGATACGGTTCTGCAAAAATTGCCAGGCGATCTCGCACATCTGCTCGAAGGGTTGCACTACCGTAGTTAAGGATGGGGACAGG
>JACMIS010000256.1 GCA_014381035.1 Armatimonadota bacterium | reverse complement strand
GCGCGGGCAAAAAATCACCTTGCGCTACGAGGTAACACCGTCCCTGCGAAATATCCGTCAGGCGGTCGCTGGTGGTCCGCTTATCGTACAGGACGGAAAGGTCGCGCTGAATCACATCGCCGAAGGATTCGGCGAGGGTTTCAATACGACACGGCACCCACGAACGGCGGCGGGCGTGACGAAAGATGGTTCGTTGCTGTTGCTCACCGTGGACGGGCGTCAGCCGTTTTTGAGCCGTGGAGCCAGTTTGACCGATACGGCGAATCTATTGTTGAAGTTCGGAGCGACAGACGGAGTCAATCTGGATGGGGGCGGATCGTCCGCGATGGCGGTACGCGGCGTGATTGTTAATTCGGTCAGTGGCTCTCAGGAACGCGCTGTGGCAAACGGACTGGTGCTGGTCAGCGACAAGCCGATACCCAAGACTATCGCGCCCGATGGTGCGTTGCTCTCGGCATTCTCGGGAGCGATGCGTATCGGTGCCGTTCGCTCTTTCGCGCTTCCCGCCAGTATCGGCAAGAAATCGGGCGAAACCGCGATCTGGGGTGTTTCCGGCGGTGTGGGTTTCGTGTCGCAATCCGGTATGTTTGTGGCACTGCGCGGCGGTGTGGGAAACGTGAGCGCGAAGCTCTCCGACGGACGCCGCTTCACACAACCCGTAACGGTCATCGCGCCGGTTTTGCCGAGTCCATCGCCTTCGCCTGCACCGAAGACGGAGATCTCCGAATAGTCGGCGAGGAACGAAATTCCCCTCCGCGCAAACCGTTTCTTGACGTTTCTAAACGAACTTTGTTATAATGCGGCGACTGCGCCGCGTGTGCAACGGACGAGTATCGCCGATTGCGCCCTTTTTTTGATATGCATACGAGGAAATACGATTCCATGATTAGCCGCTTTAAGCGTCGAAGCTTGCCGACGATTCTTTTCGCAACCGCCGCGTTCACGGTTGCTTCGCTTTCCGCGCTTGCCGGAGACTGGCCAACGCTCGGGGGAGACTCGCGCCGCGCCGGAGTTTCGGACGAAAAAATCGCCCCGCCCCTTTCGCTCCTCTGGCGTTTCACCGGAGTTCCCTTGTCGGCGACAGCGGCGGGAGCGTCCGCGCCGACCGTGGTCGGTAACACCGCCTACTTCGCCGCGAAGAACAACGTCGACCCCAACGCGGGTGCGGTTCTGTTCGCCGTCGACACCAAAAATGGCTCTCGCCGCTGGGTGTTCCCCAACGATTACGGGATGAAAGACAAAGCCGTCTTCCTGACCGCCCCGGTCGTGGACAAGGACCGCGTCTACATCGGTTCGTCGGATGGTTTTTTATACATCCTGAACGCGCAGAACGGTAACGAAATCAGCAAGATTCGCACCAGCGGGTCGGTTGCCGGGACCCCGATCATTTCGGAAGGAACCCTTTACTTCGGTTCCAACGATAACAGTGTGTATGCGTTCGATGCGGAAACGTTCGCGCCGTCCGGCAACTGGCGTGCTCCGTTCACGGCGAACGAGAATATCAACTCCGCGCTCATTTCCGCCGACGGCTATCTTTTCTTTACTACCGCCGACCAGAATGTTCATGCGGTCACTCAACCGACCGGGCGTCGGAAATGGTCAAATCGCTTGCCGTTCAAGTACGCGCCGAACTCGCTGGTGTACGCGGATAATACGCTGTATGTCCCGACGGGGCCGCGGTTGTACGCGATCCAGCCGACCTCGGGTAACACACGCTGGACGATAGATTTGCCCGGCGAGATTCTCGCGCCGCCTGCGGCATCCGAAGGCGTGGTTTATATCGCTTGCCGGGACGCGGCTTCGCAAGAATTCCGGATGTACGCGATCCGTTCCAGCAACCGGCGTGCCGCGTGGCAGAAACCCGTCGTGCTTCCAGCCGCGCCCAGTGCCGCGCCGACTATCGTGGGCGACATCATGTATGTTCCGACCAAGCGGGGAGTGATCGTCGCACTGTCGAAAACAGACGGGGCGATGCTCTGGCAATATCGCGCTCAACCCAGCGCGAACCGGGCGAATGTCACGTTGCCAACCGAAACGGCGGTAGTGTCGCCCATCGCCGTGTCGGATGGCACTATTTTCGCGGCCACGGAGGATGGGTCATTGTCCGCATTCCGCCCCGACGCACCGGATACCTCTGCACCGCTTCTGACCGGGCGCTATCCGCAACCCGCGCAATCCATCTTTGGTGGACCGGGGATGGTTGTCACGGGCACGGTACTGGATCCCGGTTCCGGTCTGGATACGAACTCGATCAAGATGACGATTGACGGCATCGAGGTGACAACCGGCTATAACCAGTCGCTCAATCTTGCTTACTATCAGCGTAAGTCGAGCGGTAAACAGGTGGATAACGCGGCGTCCCTTACAAATGGTCGCCATACAGTCACCCTTTCCGCGAAGGACTACAAAGGAAACGTGCTCAACGAAACGTGGTCGTTCCTTGTAGATAACAACCTCAAGCCACCGACGGTCAATTACGACGGACCGAAAAAGCCACGTCCGAGTGGGATCACCGCGCCGAAACCCGGCACGAGACCTACGGGCGGGTAGTTGGCGAACGAGCAGGAAATAATGAAAGCGGGCACGGCAGGGGAGCGGAACTCCGTTGCCGTCGCCCGCTTTGTGCCGTCGGCATTCGGGGACGATCCGCAGACCCAGGGTTTTTTCGCCTGTCACCGAATCGCACTGGCGGAACTTCCCGCACACCGGCTTCGCGCTCTGCTGGAGATGGCGGACGGTGACCCGATGCGCGCCCTGTCTTGCGATGTTTCGGTATGGAAGTCGCCGTCTGTCGCATTGACCGATAAACAGGTCGCCCGTCTTTCCGAAGCGCGAAGCGCACCGTTGGACCCGAAACTTCTCGAAAGGGTGACACGCACGGGGACCTACGCGCTCCTGTATCGCGACGCGACGTTTCCGGCGAATCTGTTCCCCGATAACGATACGCCGCTGAACAACACGCCTCCGATGCTCTTCGTGCGGGGCGAACTGCTTCCCGAGGATAGGTTCGGTATCGCCATTGTCGGGACCCGACGTTCCTCGCCCTATGGGGACACGCAGGCGGCGCGGTTTGCGGGTGTGTTCGCCACGAATGGGTTGACAGTGATTTCCGGGGGAGCGGCGGGGATTGACGCCGCGGCACACACCGGCGCACTGGACGCCGGGGGCGCACCATCGCCGTACTCGGTTGCGGTGCCGACATCGTGTATCCGGCGGCGAATCGGGACTTGTTCGCCCGCATCGTGCAAACCGGGAACGGGGCATTGGTGACGGAGTTCCCTCTGGGTACGAAGCCGGAACCATGGCGATTCCCAACCCGCAACCGGATCATCGCCGGACTGGCGCGGGCGTCGGTTCTGATCGAGACACCAGAAGATAGTGGTGCGCTGGGCACCGCGAAATGTAGCGTGGAATACGCGGGGATCTTCCCTTTGGCGGTCGAGCCGTAGCCGAGCGACGGCGGAATTGTGAGGTTACGGATACCGCCGATGCGCATACCGGGAATTCCCTCGTCCCAGCCCTGAATGAGCATGCCCTTGCCGATCCAGAAGGTCGCGCTCTTGTTGCTGTCGAACTCTGTTCCGTCGTCGAGCGTGCCCACGTAGCGCACGGTGATCTTGTCGCCACGTTTGCACGCGTCGCCGGTGCCGACCTTGACGTCGACGACTCCGAGGCCGGG
>JACMIS010000255.1 GCA_014381035.1 Armatimonadota bacterium | reverse complement strand
GGAATGACCATGTCACCGAACGCGTCCCGCAATCGCAGGGTGTCACTCTCCCGGCGCACGCTGGCGAAAACGCCAATATTATGCTCTACCAACGCTTCGGTGATTGCCCATCCGATGCCAGTAGATGCCCCGGTGACAACGACGCTTCGTGTCTCGTTCATATCTACGGGAATGGACACGAAAAGGACGTGAAAAGTTGCTCACATCGGTTCGTAAGCGGCGACCGCCATTCCAAAATAGGTGGGGGCTTCGTAGGAAAGCAGTTCGCCACGCATCGGCGTATGCCCCATAAGACCCATCAGGATCAGCGTCTGGTAGAAGGCGTCTACCTTTGCGTCCTCTAAAAATTCGGGGGGCCAGTACAGCAGTTGGTCTAAATCGTTCTTTTCTATCGCGTCGCACATCGCCATGTCGTGCGCTTGGGACGCGGAGTCGTACCCGTAGGGACCGTCCGGGTCGTGTGCGTGCCCTTGATCGCCGGATGCGACGAACGCGACGCGTTTGCCGGAAGACTCAGCGGCGCGGGCAATCGCCACACCCAGCCGTACCAGCGTCTCGCGCGGCAGTGTCGAGGAGGGCGCGAGTACGACCACTTTCGGGCGCGGTTTCATCGGGTGGGCTAAAAACCAGAGCGGAATCAGTGCGCCCCAATCGAGCGGAAGAACGGCGTCCTCGCGCCGCTCGTCGCCCATGATCCGGTAGAGAGGCAGACTATGCGCCTCGCCCGCCGCCATAATCGCCGCGCAAAGCTCCGTATCGACATCGAACGTCGCCTTGATGAACCGTCCATCGGGCTTATCAAGGACTCCGGCGGCGTATTTCGTGAACCCTATCGAAACGCCCTCCGCCGGAATCATTCCGTGCGGCGTCACGACCACGACGGTGTCCGGGCGTGCCGCCGCGCACCGCCGCCCCAACTCCCGCATCGCAGTCCGGGTTTTCTCCATCGTGCGCGGGTCGTCGGCGATCTGGGTAATGATATCCCCTCCGTGCGGGGCTATTGCGGCAAAGGTAAGCATGTTCGTCGGGTTGTTAGGGTATTAGGTTGTCAAGTATCTTAGAGCTATATTTCCCAAAGCACCCAACAACCTAATAACTTAACCACTACGCTTTGAGCGTCGAGATATAATTGACTTGTCCCTCGTGATAGACGGTATTCCAGTATGCCATCAGGACGACTTCGGCGATGGTTTTCTCCATACCGGGACCAAACGGAAGCGAAACGATTTTCGCCAGCCGGTCGGTGGGGGCGGCTTCTACGGCGATCCCGAGTAGGTCGGCGGCGTCCGCCAACTGCTTCAACGCTTTGTCCGGTGTGTTGAATTCTTCCATCGCTTGTCCGTGTGCACCGCGATCCATCGGAGCCAGTTCCCCGGTCTCCAGAAGATGCTTGGTCATCAGATAGATGCTAGCGACTTCGAGGATTTGATCGTGCGCGGATCGTCCTTTATCGAGCGGACGCCAGGTGAAATTTTCGCCGAGTTCGGACGCCGCTTTGCCGAGTGCGCTGGCGGAGTTACGGACCATTTGTGCCAGAGTTGCGGATGATACAGACATAATACGGGGGTGACCTTTCGGGAATGCGTTTGAAATGCCGCTCGCGCCGGATATAGGACGCTTTAGCCCATTTCCTTCGAGCGTTCGGCGGCGGCGCGTACTGCGTCCATGAGTGTACCCCGAAGCCCCCCCGATTCTAACACACCCAGAGCCGCGATTGTTGTCCCGCCGGGTGTCGTCACGGCGTCTTTGAGCGCCATCGGGTGCGTCCCGGTGGTCAAGATCATCTTCGCGGAGCCGAGCATGGTTTGTGCCGCGAGCGTCCGCGCTGTATCGCGGGGGAGTCCCGCACGCACGCCGCCATCGGTTAACGCTTCGATGATCAGGTAGAAGTAGGCGGGGGCGGAACCGGCGACGCCGATAACCGCGTCAATCAACGCTTCTCGCGTTACTTCGACGCACGAGCCAACCGCGCCAAACAGGGTTTGTATGGTTTTCGCATGATCGTCCGTTGCGTGCGTGCCCCGGCAGAACGCGGACGCCGCCTCGCCGACAAGCGCGGGTGTGTTGGGCATGACGCGAATGACGGGGCAAGCGGGGTACACGTCGGCTTCGAACGTTGCCTTTTCCAAGGTTTCGATCCGGATTCCGGCGGCGATACATACCACTAACGCGGATGGTTCCGGAATGCGACTGTGATACAAGGGGCGGAGCACAGCCGACACGAGATTCGGTTTGACACAAACAATAATCGTATCCGCGCCTGCCACCGCTTCCGATGCGGAGTTCGCGACAGTCGCACCCTCAGCGTCGTCCGCCAACGCTTGCGCCGTTTCACGGCGGGCACCGAAGAGGCGCAGGTTCTTTCCCGTAACGACTCCGGCATGAACCCAACCGCGTACCAGTGCTCCGCCCATTTGCCCGCATCCAAGCACGGCAATTTGTGTGTCCTTTAACATCGTGGATTTATATTCGCGCTCTACAAAGCGAAAGCCTTTTTCTTTTGTCCTTCGCGGACGGCACCAATGGATCGTTGTCGCCGTCCGCGAAGGACAAAAGAAAAAAAGAAACAGCAGGACATCGTAAAGGCAACAGAGAAGATGCATTTTCTTATGAAGATTTTAGTCACTGGCGCGGGCGGGATGCTTGGAATGGATGTTTGTGAAGAGATCATCGGGCGTGGTCACGAAGTCGTGCGGACAGGGCGCGAGGGGCGGGATGGGTATATTCCCCTTGATATTACCGATACGCAACAGACCGTTGAAACGGTGCGCCGCGAATCCCCGGATGCTATTATTCACTGCGCCGCGTGGACCGATGTAGACGGCGCAGAACGCACTCCCGACCCGGCATACCGTGTCAACGCGCTGGGTTCGTGGAATCTTGCCCATGCGGCGGGCGCGGCGGGCGCGTGGCTGATCGGCGTCTCCACGGATTTCGTATTCGACGGAAAAAAGAGCACACCATACACCGAGTTCGACACAGCCAACCCGCTTGGCGCATATGGCGCGAGTAAGCAAGCCGGGGAAGTGCTGATACGCGGAACGTTACCGGGGCGGCATATGATCGTCCGGACCTCGTGGCTATTCGGGGTTCATGGCAAGAACTTTCCGTACACGATCCGTCGCCTCGCGCAGAAATTGCCGGAAGTGCCGGTCGTATCCGACCAGATCGGTTCGCCGACACACACCCGCGATCTGGCACGGAAATTAGCGGACCTCGCTGAAAATCCGCTTCCGGGCACGTATCATGCCGCCAGTGCGGGGTACTGCTCGTGGTTTGAGTTTGCACAGGCAGTCGTTACGGCGAGCGGCTACGATACTCCAGTGGTACCGATCACCGCTCAGACCTACGCGGAGCGGTTTAACTCACCCACGAGACGTCCCGCCTACTCCGTGATGGATCATCTCGTACTGCGGATGCGCGGCATGGATGATCTCCCGCACTGGCGCGACGCGTTAGCCGATTTTATGATGCGTATCCCTGCGGACAAATGACGAGGGAAAAGCAACGTCACGGAACTTGACAGTCGCCTCTGGATTCTCTATCCTCATAAAGGAGATACCGATACATGTTTCGAGTGAAAAATCGCACTTTTTTTCGTTTTGCCGCACCACTACTGGCTACTGTAACCCTCTCCGGATGCGGCGGGGGAGGGGCGGGGAACCAAACACCGCCGGAATCGCGCGCACGCATCGGAACTCTCGACATCACGTTCACGACGACACAAAAGACATTCCAACGAGGAAAAGGTGTGCCGTTTACTCTAACAGTCACAAACGCCGGTCCCGAAATTGATATTTCCAGCCCCGGATCGATAATATGGGTTGATGATGGCATGGTTTCCGGAAGCCGATTGGACTCCCTGGATGCTTTGATTGAGCAGGGCGGAACACGGGTAACGCGTCATTCCAGCAATAATTACGGGGCACATGGCTACAAATTTCCCGCAGGTCAGACGCGTGAGTACGCGTTCACCTGGTGGCAACGAGACGATGACGGAAACAGAGTTGAAGCGGGGACATATCGGATCACGCCGTTCACTCCTCGGGAGCTGCCGCTACGCCTCAAAGACCAGGAAACGCAATTCATCGCCCCTCCGCTGGAAATCATTATCGAGTAGTCGAGTCCCGTACTTATTCCGACATCGGCACCGCAACGCACGATATACTGGTAGCCGTAATTACCTATGGCAACCCTTATCTCCTGTCAGAATCTTTCTAAAGCCTACGGCACCCGCCGTTTGTTTTCCGGTATCTCGCTCGGCATCGAGGAGAACGAACGGCTCGGTATCATCGGTCCGAACGGTGCGGGCAAATCCACTCTGCTACAAATCCTCGCCGGGATGGAAACGGCGGACGCCGGAACCGTCTCTCCGCGGCGCAATCTGTCGGTCGCTTATGTTCCGCAGGCGGAAGTTTTCCCCCCCGGCGCGACGGTGCTGACGGCGTTGTACGACGCGCTTTCCGGAATGGCAATCGCTACCGATCACGACGAGCGCGACCGACACCTGGATCGTATTCTGGACCAGTTCGGGTTCGCCGATGACGACCGAAACAAAGAGGCGGCGACCCTTTCCGGCGGGTGGCGCAAACGGCTTTCGGTGGCTCGTGCGATTGTGCGTGAACCGGAATTGGTCCTGCTTGATGAGCCGACGAACCAT
>JACMIS010000254.1 GCA_014381035.1 Armatimonadota bacterium | reverse complement strand
TGGAGCACATCGACGACCTGATCGCGGACCTGAGCCAAGCGTTCGCCTGAACAATCCGTGCCGCGTGAACGTAAACGGTTCACGCGGCACGCCTTTTGAAACGCCAATGACTGCCGTTGCTCATCCCCCCACCCAGCATCACGATTTCGCCAATCTCGTCCATAGTCGCCGTCACACGGCAGCCGGGCGTGGGTTGCCCCTGTTAATATGGAGAGATTCCATTAATAGCGGACAGGAGTCCCGCGCCAACCATCACAATGATTTCTATTCGCTCTATATCGTGCAACGGGGTCGTGGCACGCATGTCATAGATGGATACGCGTTCGGAGTCGCCCGGGGTGATGTATACGCCATGGCTCCCGGAATGACGCATCACTTCGAAGAATGCCATGACATGGTAACGGATACGTTCCATTTCTCTCCCGCCCTATTCGATTCGGAAACACTGGACGCCCTCGCGGAGACACCGGGGTTTCATGCCTTGTTCGTGGGAGAGCCGACGATACGTAAGGAAAAAGTCCCCACGCTCGGCGGGCGATGGTTGCACCTTACGCCATCCGCACATGCTCAGATCGCTTCCTCGGTAGACGAAATCCGCGCCGAATGGGAACGCGGTGATGCCACCGGAACGCTCCTCTCACGCGCCTTGTTTTTCCGTCTCCTGATCCTTCTTGCCCGCGCCTATGTGTCCGCCTCCCCCACCCTGCCAGTCCGGCAATGCGAGGGTCTTGCGGACTCCTCGGCGAATGTTTACACGCAAGAGGCAACCGTAGCGACGGCACTTCGTATCATGGAGGAACGTTTCGCGGAGTCGGTGCGGGTCGAGGAGATCGCTCGCGCCGTTTTTCTGTCGCCGGACCGCTTCACCGAAGTGTTCGCGCAGAGCGTGGGACGAACGCCGCGTGACTATCTGCGCTACCTTCGGGTAGAAAAAGCGAAAGCACTGCTCCGAACCGGCGATCTATCCATGACGGAAATCGCGCAAGAATCGGGATTTGGCGACCCGGCATACTTTGCCCGTGCATTTCGCGCCGCTGTCGGCAATTCGCCGAGCGACTGGAAGAAGCTACAAAGCACGAAAGCCGCGATATAATCTCGCACGTGGAAATTTTTAAAGTATTTACCTTCGAGGCGGCGCACCGCCTCCCGAACGTTCCCGAAGGGCATAAATGCGCTCGCTTGCATGGCCACTCATTCCGCGTCGAAATTCACGTTCGCGGAGACGTCAATCCGCACACCGGGTGGATCATGGATTTCGCCGACGTGAAAAAAGCGTTCCAGCCGATCTATGACCGGCTGGATCACTACTACCTGAACGACATCGCGGGGCTAGAAAACCCGACCAGCGAAAACCTCGCCATCTGGATCTGGGAAAACCTGAAGCCCGGTCTCCCCCTTCTTTCCCGCATCGTAGTTCACGAAACCTGTACGTCCGGTTGCACGTATGCTGGCTAACTGGCTAATCGGTTTTTTCACTCACCGTTAGAAGCGTTTGGGGCTTTTACCGGTGGGTAAAACCCCCGAAGCTCATCGCAATGTTTTGAGCACACGAGCGATCTGTGTCACCCGTTTGCCTTGATGCCGTGCGACCGCCAATTCCTGCTCGGACACTTCCCGATTGCCGTTGAGCGAATAAGTAGTCGCCCCATACGGGGTTCCTGCCTCAAACATAGCCGGGTCCGAATAGCCGAGCGGTACGAGGATCAAGCCCAGGTGAACCATGAAGTTGTACATCGAGATCGGCGTGGATTCATTTCCGCCATGCAGCGAGCCTGTCGCGGCAAAAGCCGAACCCGCCTTGCCGTTCAACTTGCCTTGAAACCAGAGCCCACCGAGACTATCCACATACGACTTGAGTTCACTGGAGATATTACCGAATCGTGTCGGGGTACCGAAAATAAGACCGTCTGCCCACTCCGCGTCTTCAGGCGTGGGGGCTTCGTACAACGCATCCATCCGGTCCGCATTTTCGATCCAACCCGGTGATTTTGCCATAATTTCGCGAGAAACGATTTCGCGGGCGCGGCGCAGTTTGACCGTGGCACCTTCCGCCTGCGCACCTTCGGCAATGGCTTTGGCGAGGGCTTCGGTATGCCCATCTCGGGAGTAAAAGGGAATCAGGATGTTGACCGGTGATTGAGTATCGCTCATTGTGTATTCTTCATTCTTTCTTGTTTTTGTTTTGCTCGGGCTATCGTGCCAGAACGGTTTCGTTGTCCGGCGACACAGTTTCCCGTTTATTGCCGAACACGAAATTATCCAGTGATAGCGTACCTGGTCCCGTGAGGAACAAGGTCAACGCGATCACAAAATAAGACAGCGCGGGTTCTTTGCTCGGAGGTCCGCCGATAAAGGGATCTTTGGCATGGGCACCAAACGCGGCGAACAGCATCGTCGCCATGATTCCGAGTGCGGCAAGGGGTGTCAACAGGCCGACAATCAATGCAAGCCCGCCGAAGAACTCGCTGAACGCGCCGAGAAACTGTAAAAATCCAGGGACCGGTGCGTCAGCTCCCATCCAGGAGAATGGAGCCTGAATCTTGGGGAAGCCATGCGCTATCAGTCCGAACCCGGCGAGAAGACGCAGCGCCAACAAGCCGGTCGCCGCCCGCCCGCCGAGAAATGGTCCGTAAAAGAATCGCTTTATCATTGGTGTCTCCGTACAATGAAACTCGTTGTGTAAACAACTATTTTTGGTGGAAAGTTTCAATGGTTCTGAAAAAGTTTTTCCCGGTACCCGAGCAACGCAAACAACACGCGAAGCGCATAATATCCAAACCGAAGAAATTCCCGGCGTCCTGTGAAAAAATCCTCCGGCGAAAGGGGATGTTGCGTAGTATCAATGGCACCGCCCTATCCGAATATATCGCGGTCTGTCGGATTGTCCTGTACCATCTATATCGTAAACGATGCTTCCTTTGCGTATAGATTCATCCCACCGCGATGCGGAGAGAAGTTTGCTCTCCGATGCCGCAACGGCTCTCCACAGCAAGCAGGTGGAGTCGCGCCTACCGGTAATCATTATCGTTCTCTGCGTCGCTGCTTTGACATTCGCCCTACCGCATTCCCTCGCGCCTTATCCGAAATGGATTCCACTGACGGTATTGATCGTTCTCATGGCACTGGCAAAGTTGGCGCATCATCAGGGGCATACGCTATGGAACACTATTCTCGGTAGTCTGGCGAACGCCGTCACGACACTGTTTTTGCTTTGGTCCGTCGCACTTTTGGTGATTACGTTGCCAACACGTAAGGAATCCCCGGCAGATCTGCTGCTGTCCGCAGGCATCCTGTGGACGACGAATGTGGTTGTGTTTGCGTTGTGGTACTGGCGCATAGACGCGGGTGGTCCGAATGCCCGCGACCGACGCGGGCGACATGATTGTGGTGCGTTTTTATTTCCACAAATGACGTTGGACGAGGATAAGAGGAAGGCGTCCTCGTATTCCGAATGGTATCCACATTTTGTGGACTACCTATTTCTGGCGTTCAATACGTCCACGGCTCTTTCGCCAACCGATACCGCTGTGCTCTCTCGCTGGGCAAAGTTGATGATGATGGCGCAATCGGCGATTTCATTGGTTATAATCGTGCTTCTCGCTGCTCGGGCAATCAATTCTTTGCAGTAGGTTTCTTTTTTGTCCTCCGCGGACGGCACCAACGCGGAGGACAAAAAAGAAACCTACTAAATGGGGTCTGCGTCTCGCAGGGATTGCACCAGGGTATATGCGTCATTGCGTGACATTCCGGTGGCGGTCGCGACTTCACGGGCGGCGTCTTTCGGAGTTAAGCCACGTTCCAGTGCCGCACGAATGAGGGAGTCGGGAGAAACCGCTTCGGGAGCGTTCGGGGCGGTTTCGCCTTCACTTCGTCCGGCGACGACGATCACACACTCCCCGCGAGGTTCATTGGTGTCGAAGTGCGCGGAAATCTCGGACAGACTCCCTCGAATCCACTCCTCAAACTTTTTCGTCACCTCACGGGCAACACAAGCGTTGCGATGGGAACCGAATGTTCTCTCTAAATCGGAGAGAGTTTCTTTGAGTCGGTGAGGTCCTTCGTAAAAGATCATCGTCCGCGATTCGTGGGCTACCTGCGCAAGCCGCTCGCGCCGGTCCGACTTGGGGCGTGGGAGGAACCCTTCAAACACCCATCGTCCCGTCGGCAACCCCGACCCGATCACTCCTGCGATAGCCGCGCACGCACCGGGGATCGGCTCGACGCGAACCGCGTTTTGCACCGCGAGGGCGACCAACTCCGCGCCCGGATCGCTAATCGCCGGGGTCCCGGCGTCCGACACCAGCGCGACAGAGTCGCCGCTCAAGAGACGCGACAATAGTGCGTTCTCCTTCGCATCGGTGCTGTGTTCGTGATACGCGGTGAGCGGGGTATGAATATCGAAGTGCGCCAGAAGCTTGCGTGTCACACGGGTATCCTCGGCGGCAATGAGAGACACCTCGCGTAGAATGCGCAACGCCCGCGCCGTAATATCTTCCAGGTTTCCAATCGGCGTAGCGACCAGAAACAGGGTACCGACTTTCGGGGCGGGCGTTGTATCCGGCATAACTACTTCTTAGCCGGTGACTGTGCTTGCGGTGCGGTAGGAGCCGGTGGCTGCTGTTGTTGCATCAGCTTCACCATATCCATCGCCTTCTTCTGGGCGGCGTCGCTTTTCGCCTTATCACCCAACTGACCGTACATCATCCCCACCTGATATTGCATCATCGGATCGGGAATGACGCCGTCTTCCATTTTAGCCAGCTGTTCCTTCGCTTTATCGTTCTGCTTGTCCGCGATATAGGCTTGCGCCAACGCCATCCGCGTTTCCGGCGTCGAGCGATAGGTCAGTGCATCCTCGAAGGCGGCAATCGCATCTTTCGGTTTTTTTAGCGCGGAATAAATCTGCGCCCGCTTCAGAGGAGCGACGCCGAGGGGGTCGTCCTGCTTCTGGATCTTTGCCAGTTCGGCAAGCGCGAGGTTCAGCTGGGCGTCACTCTCCGTCTTGTTAGACTGCATCAGTTTCGCGCCCTCGGACAGATATTGCTCCGCTAGCAGCGCAGGATCGGAAATCGTGACTTTAACGGATGGTAGTTGTGCATTGACCGCTTCCTGGACGCGTCCGCCGGTTCGTTCCTCGACATACTGCTTTTGCAGCTGCGCTTTGTTTTTGTCGAAATCCTTCGGGAAATCCTTACCTTCCTTTACCGCTTCGAGCCGGATGATATGAAAGCCGTTGTACCCGGAGTTCGATACACGAACGAGTTCGCCATAGGTTTCCCCCGGCTTGAGCGTGTCCAAAGCGGCTTTAAACTCCGGAACGATCCCGCCCCGGTCGGCGGGTGTCCACTCGTAGACGCCGGATTTCGCCTTCGATCCCTCGTCATCACTATTCGTTTTTGCCAGGTTCCCCATCTTTGTCGGGTTCGCCTTAGCTTCGGTGAGGAGTTTTTCGGCTTTCGTTTTCGCTTGCGCTTCCGGAAGTGCACCCGCCCCGAACTTGACGAGTATGTGACGGACCGTCATGTCGGAAAGCGAACGACGGACCGCAACGTCATCTACCGCGATCTGGGACTTATATTTGTCGGAAACCTTGCTCGAAAGGAAAGAAAGCCGCATGCTTTCATCCGGCAACTCTAATTCCTTGACTCGTTCGAGGCTCAACTGCTTGTTGATCTTGATGATCGCGGACCGGATCTGGGCGTCGGTCGCGTCTGCGGGCAGTTCCAGCTGTTGCGCGACTTTGGGACGCAACTGGGTAGTCCATTGCTTTTCGCGCTCCGCCCGGAGGTCGTCCGGTGTGGCGGTGATGCCCTGTGCTTTCGCGAGTGCTTCCAGAGCCTGTTGTTGCTTGAATATCTCAATCGCACTGAGCCGGAACCGATCCATTTCTTCCGGTCCCGGTCTCTTGCCCGGCATCATCGGATTTTGCATGGATTGTTGCTGTGCCAATCGGTCGGCGAATTGATCCAGTTCCGGCTTGGTGATTTTTCTGTCCCCCACTGTAACCACAGTGGGTTCGTTCCCGGAACCGGGAATCGTGGCACCGGAACCGGGCGAACTGATGTTGCTCCCCAGACCCGACAGGACCACGCCGCCGATCATAAGTGCTGCCATTACCGAACCGACTATCCATCCGTACTTTTTCGCGGTACGGTTTATTGCCATTAAAGACATGAGTGTTATGCTTGCTCCATCAATCGAATCATATTTGCCAGCGACTGGCGCGAAGCCTTCTCGATGTCGCCGTCAATTCCCTTATAATGTGTTTCCAGTGCCACAATGCCTTTGTAGTCGTCCGATTTCAGCGCGGCGAAGAGTCCGGGATAATCTATCTCGCCCTCCCCTACCGCGCACCACGTGGGCATTCCGTCTGCGTTGACACCTGCATCTTTTACGTGAATATGGGCGTAATGATTTCGCGCCGATTCAAAACCTGCCGGGAATGGTCGTTCACCGGCGAAGAAGGAGTTACCGGGATCGTATACCATTTTGAGTGCAGGCGAGCCGATCCGCTCGATAACACGTGCGGTCTCGGCGGCGGTGCCGAGATAACAGGCGTGTTCGTTTTCCAAAAGCAGAGTGATTCCGGCGCGGTCGGCGATCTCGCAGGGGCGCACCAACTCGTCCGCGATACGATCCTCGATTTCCGGTGTCAAGGTGCCGTGCTTCCAGAACGAGAAAATCCGTAAATACCCGGTCCCGAACCGCTTGGCAAGATCGATGGAGTGTAGAAGCAAGGTTTGTTGGTCTGCGAGGGACCGTTCATTCGCGCCGTGAGTTGGTCCTGAGGAGACCGTTGTCGAATCAAGGTTGCACTTATACAGCGGCGTGTCTATGCAGCAGACGGTCGCACCATGTTTTTGCAGGTCCGCTTCGACCTGTTTCAGCAACTTCTCGTCCGCATCAACAATATACTTGTTGTAAACGTTTCGTAATTCGGCGTTGTTGACACCAAATTCTCCCATGATAGCCAAGGACTGGTCGAGGTTTTGGGATATTTCGTCGGTGATTACTGCGGGACGCATATTCGTGTTTGGTGCATTCCTTTCGTGGGTTGCGAATTAAAGTGTACGTTCGCGGGGGGTACTTGTCAAGAAAATGCCCCAAAGCCTTGACAGCGACGGCAACACGCGCTATACTTCCGTTCGTGCTTCTCCTACCGCGAGACGTGGGGCGTTCGCTCTGAAAACCGGTGAGCGGGTTTGGGCGAATGGCGCAGTGGTAGCGCAGGACTTTTACACAGTCAAGGTCGGGGGTTCGAATCCCTCTTCGCCCATTGTTCTGCAAGCAGTAGCACGGTTCGTAGTTTGGAGGTGTAGCTCAGTCGGTTAGAGCGCCGCCCTGTCACGGCGGAGGTCGCGGGTTCGAGCCCCGTCATCTCCGGTTAGTCATCTAATCGGATAGAGGTTTACAGCAAGATCGCTGTAAACCTCTTTTTGTTTTTCAGCCTGATGTCCAATGCTCGTCTTTAAGCAAAATGACCCCTTCGTGCGATATTGCAGGTAACAGCATATGACACGTCGCGTTACACCAACCGCGACCGGCGAAGGGAATGCCACTTTTGGAAATGGATGATGAATCGTATTTAAACAGTCTCGACGAGCAGGAAGAAAACTTCGTATATATCAAACCCCGGTTACGGGATCTCCCCCGTCGCAATATTGCCGAAGTCGCGGAAACTACCGGATTGGAAGGTGGATTCGAAACGACGTACAAGCCGAGCCGTCATGAAGCCGGTTGGCTTTTCGATTCGTTGCGCACATTCTACGAACAAAACCTGGTTCGCGATATTCTGTATCTGGTAAAGGGCGGAAAAGAAGCGAATGTGTATTGCTGTGAAGCAGGGTCGGCGGCACCAGACGGGGTCGAACTGGTGGCGGCGAAAGTATACCGCCCCCGGCAATTCCGCAACCTGCGCAACGATCACCTGTACCGGGCAGGAAGAGCCGTTTTGACGAGCGAAGGGCGTGCGGTTAAAAATAGCGACGGGCGTATCATGCGGGCACTGGGCAAGAAGACGGATTTCGGGGCACAGGTACAACACACTTCCTGGCTGATGTATGAATTCACCACACTGGAAAAGCTCCATCAAGTGGGCGTTGCGGTCCCCTCAGCCCACTCCGCAAATGAGAACGCGATTCTTATGGATTATGTCGGCTCCCGCGACGGTGCGGCTCAGACGCTAAGCGAAGTTAGTTTGGAAACTAAAGAAGCGACCGTACTGTTTCATCGGACTCTTCAAAGTATCGAAACGATGTTGTGCGAAGATATTATCCACGGCGACCTTTCCGCGTACAACATCCTTTATTGGCAAGGCGACATCACTCTCATTGATTTTCCTCAGATCACCAGCCCTGAGACGAATCCGCACGCCGAAACTCTTTTTCAGCGCGACGTATCCCGTGTCTGCGAATACTTCGTTCGGCAAGGAGTCCGTTGCGACGCCCGTGCGTTGGCGAATCAGATGTGGCGTCGCGTTATCGGGGCGGGAATGGAAGTGCTATAGACGTTGCGCGCTTCGCACCGCAAAATGCAAAGGTCGGAGCAAACGGTGTCGCACCGACCTTTGCACACAGGCTGATCCGTATTATGGTCGGACTAATCCGTCTTTGAGTCCGACTACGGCTTTATGCTCGTCTAAAACCGCCGGGGGCACTTGCTTCATGAAGTAGCCCCATGCCAGAAGGGCGATACCGATGTCATCGAGGATTCCGATCACGGGAATGAAAAACGGTATGTTGATCGGGCTGACCGCGAACGCTCCTGCCGCGAGTAATACGGCCTTTGCCGAGCCTGGAACGCGATTATCCGCGAGAAGACGCTGACAAAGAGCGACATACTTCGGCGCGTCCGCCGCCAGATTCTTCAAGCCCGATAATCCCCCCGCCCGACGAAGCAATTCCATCAAATTCCATAACCTTCGCAAAACACTCATCCTGTATCCCCTTGCTCCCAACTCAGATTTAATTTTCTAGCCACCATGGAAAAGCAAACCGACATGGTACGTCTATGCCTTGCTGTTACCCAGATTGAATTTGGTGCGAAACGAGAATTTTAAGTCAAGATCATCGTCAATCTGATATTATTGGTGAAGCGGCTACAGGGTTTCGCGGTCCAAGTAATCACTTTCAAATCGTAGTCCGCATCGAAGGTAGGGCTGTCTCATGGAGCAGGTTCTTTTGTGGTTTTCTCTGACGGTCGGTGTCGTGCTGTTTCTCTGCCGTTTCCTGCCACATCGCGCTGGCACGGAGGCTGCCGCGACAACTATCCAAACAGCCGATGTCGCACTTCACCCGGCGTTACGCAACGTCGCGTTACTCGCGCCGTTTGTCGGTTTCTTCCTCACGCTCCCGTCCGCCGGGGGAAACTTATTTCACGACGGGCAGCGATTGGGACTCGGGTTTCTGATCGGTGGGATCGCAACCCTACTCAGTTGCGTTGATCTACTTTCCCCGCGTTCGCCAAATAAAACACCCACCACCACTACCTCATCCGTGCTGTTGACCTCCTCCTACGGAATGGGCATTGTTGCCGTGGTGCTCGCCTTGATGTTTCTGCGACAATCCCTGTTCGACGGCTTGATGGGTGTCGCTATCGGCGGGTTTTGCGTAACGTTCGTGCTGTTTTTAGCGGCAACGGGCACCACACAACGAGACAGCGCGACCGATAGACGGCTCGTCGCCGCGACCGGGATGATGGCAACGCTGGCGGCAGCCGCCAGCCTCGGAGTATTCCGCGACCCGCTCACACCGGAGTTATCGAAACTGACCTGGAGCGCGGTGTTAACGGCTTTCGCCGCCATCGGAACGTTACTGGTCGCCGGGACCGCATTATTGGGAGTCGGACAGAGCGGCAAAATCGGTAGAATCATACCTCTGACCGTGCTCGTAAGCGTTGGCGGACTCGCCCTGTATCAGATGGCGACGAAACTCACCAACACGGCAGAATTGTCCTTGATCGGTATCGGCGGGTTGTTGCTCTGGCCCGTCGCCCTTTCTGTACTGCGTGAGGCGCAACATCGGGGAGGAAATACGACTGCGACACCGCTATTGTCGGTCCCCCTGCTTGCCGTTCTGGTCGTCACCAGCGGATTCCTCGCCGCTCTGCAATCGTTGCAAGGGGTCGGGGTAGCCGTCGGGACTCTTGCGCTGTTCGTTGCCTATCCCGCGACGCTGATGCTGTCTGACCGAACCGAGGAGGAAGCCGAAGGCAACTCCGCGGCGGCGATTTCGAATGGGGCGGTCGGATTGCTTCTTTTCGGAACCCTCCTTCTGCTCTGGCGACTCTTCGCGACGCGATGGGCAGGCGATCTGCGCGGCGTCAATATTACGGATCAGTACGCGTTGTTCGGCTTGCTCGTCGGCGCGGCGTTGCCCGGACTGCTTGCCGCCATCCCGCGCCGAATCCGTGAGCAAAAAACGATGCAAAGTGGTGGTGCTCTTACGGCGATCACGATCTGCGCGATACTATCCGTGGCTGCTCCCGCCGCCGTGCTGACGTTGTTCGGGGCGAAAAGTGCCGTTGCCTTGATGATCGGGCTTGCGCTGGGAGCGGTCCCGGTGCTCACGGGCGGCACTTCCCTTCTGCCGGGATTGCTCGCCCTCGCCGTCTCGCTCGCGCTGACACAGTTCACCGGCGCGATCCTGCCTGCGGAGACGCCGACCCGTGCCGAAAAGATCCGCTATCTCGCCGTTATCATGTCCGCCATCGTGGTCGCCGTGATTCTGGGGGGGCGTATCGGTACTCGTGGCGAGAAAGACGGGACCGAAACAAAATGAAGACCCGCGCTCTTCCCCTTGCATCTGTTCTCGCCTTTCTATTGATCGGCTTCGCCTGGGTGTACCTCCTGTTGTCGGAAACGCCCCGTGGTCAGGTCAAAGGCGTCACCGTACTGACCGACGCCAATGGTAAGCCGCTGGCAGGATGCGATGTTTACCTCACCCCCGCCAATAATAATGTGGGAGACGGGACAGAGATCGCAACACCACTCTTTACCGGGAAAGACGCACGGGAACGCCGACGCGCGATCACGGACGATGCGGGGCGATTTACTCTCCGCGATGTTCCGACCGGCGTGTATTCCATCTCCGCATCGGCACGCTGGCACTCGACACCGGAAAAAAAGATCACAGTCGAGGAAGGACGCACCACTGACAGTACTCTCCGCCTCGTGCGCTCCGAAGCGGATTTAAGTGTCGGTGATCATCAAGCGACCTTCGCCACC
>JACMIS010000253.1 GCA_014381035.1 Armatimonadota bacterium | reverse complement strand
GTGTTCCGCTTCGCCGCCGGTCGCATTCGGACCGGTCAGGAACGGTTGTTTTTCTACCTCGAATCCGCCCCGCGTGACGCCGTTCTGGTCCGCGTTCATAAAGTGAAGGGCGACCCCGGCGGGTTCGTTTTCGGTGGTATTCCCGCCGATGGCGTGCGGTGTCCCACGCCGCGTCGTGCGGAGGCACTGGTATGGGATCTACTCTGGCGTCTTGCGGAAGGCGCGACGGGCGATGGGGTGGAAAGTGGCGTAGCGGTCCATAATCGGGAACCGGCGGCGGTCATGCGCACGCGGGAAGCGATTGAACTGCGTCTTGCCGAACCGCTTCGTATCAGTGATCTCGCCCGCGCCGTGGACTTATCGCACAATCATCTGACCCGGCTTTTTCATGGGGCGACCGGGAAAACGGTGGTGGCCTATTTGCGCGAGCGACGGATGGAACGGGCGACGCATCTTTTGCGTCATACCATGCTCCCGATCAAGCAGATCGCGGCGCAGGTCGGGTTGGGAGACTTGCACCAGTTCAACAAAGCGATACGTGCCGCGACGGGTGTTTCGCCGCGCACGCTGCGAAACGGCTTGAAGGAGAGCGGGAACGGGTAAGTAGAAGTCAGTGGGAGATAAATGAGATCATGCGAAAACAGATTACACTCAGTATGCTGGCGGCGATTTTGATAGGGACCGCGCTTCCGTCTGTCGCGGACACGAATGACGCGGCAGAGCTTTCCGCGCCGGATGTGCGCGGGATTCAGCGAAAGATCGCGCCTAACGAAGTCGCCATCAACGGCAAAACGTTATTTATGGTGCCGGTCGGCACAGGAACGCTTTCCGCCACGGAACGAGCCGACATCATCCGTGAGCGTTTGGAAGAGATCGCGGCGCATTATGTCGTCGGCTCCGGTGCTGTCACCGTGACGCCGTCCGGGATGGATACGTTCGTCGTCGCGGTCGGGGGTGAACCGGTCGCGACCGTGGAACCGCGTCTGGCGCGGGCGGCAGGCACATCGGATACCGAAAAACTGGCGCAGAATTGGGCGTCCGCTATCCGCGAAACATTGCCGCGGATGCGTCCCGTCGCACGCGTAGCGAAGGCAAAGACACCATAGCGAGAGCGTTGCACACGCAACGAAACCCGCGTTATAGTGTTGGGTATGAGCGAAGAGCGAGCGTTGACTTCCGTGGAGCGCAAAGCGTGGCGAGCGATGTACGAAATGCACGGCTTGGTTACGCGTCGCATCGAGAGCGATTTGCACACTGCCGGAGTCGGCTCACTCTCCGACTATGCCGTTCTGTACGCGCTATACGAGGCGCCTGAACGGCGCGTCCGCCTCGCCGAGCTCGCCGAAAACGCGATGTTATCGCGGAGCGGCTTGACCCGCCTCGTAGACCGCCTCGAATCGACCGGCTATTTGAAGCGCGAACCCTACCCGGACGACCGACGCGGCACACTCGCCGTTCTCACCGACGCCGGAATAGACGAAATGCGCCGGATCTGGGCAATCTACTCGGCAGGGATCGCCCACTATTTCGCGACGCAAATCTCCGAGACGGAAGCAGAGACCATCACCGCGGCATTTCGGCGTGTCATCGGAGCACTGGGAAACGAGCTATCATGAAGGGGGGGCTTCTACATGGTAACCGTGATGATGCGCATTGTCGCCATAAATTGATTGCAAAAGGTTGATCTGACCTTCGTGATAGGACATATGCCAGTAGGAGTAGAAACAGGCTTCCGCCAGTGTTATGGTGCCGGGTTTGATGGTATCAATGTTGATCCGCCTGCCCGTCTCCTCCTCTGAGACGCCATTTATTGCTACAATCAGTGCGCTCGTGCTGCGCTCAATGGTCTCGGCGCAACTTTCCCGCGTTCCCATAAACGCATCCATGAATGCCCGAAGCTCGGCACTGTCTGGACTCCCGACCGAGAATCCACGTTCGCGAATAGCGATTGCCCAATTTTGATTAACGGTGGCACACTCCTGTAACTGCTCAATGACCGTGCGGGTTGAATCCGCTGGCTTCCACGACAGCCGGTCGTCCGGGATATTACGTAGCAACGTCAGCAAGTCATCGGATGCACGCCGGGTTAGAAGCGCGGCGGTGGCTGGTACAGTGGTTGACATAGGCGAATTATAGATGATTACTCGCCGAACCGGAACGATTCCGCGCCCTGTGCGGCTTCGGTCGGGAGTAAGTTCGGCTCTCGTCCGTGGCGTGCTTTGTAGCCTTCTGTGAGTGCGGCGCAGAGTGCTTCGGTCACTTCGGGGCGATGAATGATCACCGAGCATCCGCCCCAGCCGCCGCCGGATAGTTTCGCGCCGTAAACGCCTTCTTGCTTGGCGGCGATCCCGGTCAGAGTATCCACTTCGTCGCAGGAGTTTTCAAAGAAGCGCACACAGGATTCGTGCGTGTGCGACATCAGTTCGCCGAACGCCGCGATGTTGCCGGTGTCCAGTGCTTCCGCGCCCATTTCGACGCGGCGATTTTCGTACACGATGTGCCGGGCACGTTTTTCTAAAACGGGGTCGAGATCTGTCGCATACGCTTCCAGCATTTCGGGAGTCACGTCGCGCAGAGTACGGATGTTTTTCGCGGGTTCGCGCTCCGCGAACCACACCGCCGCCGCCTCGCACTGCGCCCGCCGCTCGGAATAGCCGCCACCTGCCGCCAGCGCGTGTTTGACGCCGGAGTCCGCGATCAGGATGCGTGCTTCGCTGGTCGGGAGTGTCACCGCACGCCACGCCAGCGTGCGACAGTCGAGGAAGAGGGCGTTGCCTTCGCGCCCGAACACGGACGAGAACTGGTCGAGTAAGCCGACCGGTGCGCCGACGAACTCGTTCTCGGCGCGGCGGGCGAGTTTGGCGAGACCCATCGGGTCACCCGCGACGGGGTGCGGGTGCAGGTTGAGGAGCAGTTGCGCGGTGCTGACCAGGAGCGCGGCGGAGGAGGAGACGCCCGCGCCGGTCGGGATGTCGGAGGCGATCATGGCGTCGAACCCGCCGATGTTCGCGCCGTTCTTGCCGAGCTGATCCACGATGCCTTTGACGTAGTCACTCCACAGGGCACGTGGGTCGCGCTCGGGCTTTTGCGGGTCGAACGTAGCGGTGTCGTTGCGCTCCAGCGAGGCGACACGAGCCGTCGGGACTTCGCGCTTGCTCCCGGCGATAGCGATGCCGCGGTCAATCGCGGCGGTGAGAACGAAGCCTTCGTTGTAGTCGGTATGGTTGCCCAGAAGTTCGACACGCCCGGGGGCGACCCCGACGGCTTCCGGCTCCGGTCCGAACCGCTCGATAAATGCCTGACGCGCCTGCTCGATTAAATTAGCACGGCGGTTCGCGCTATTGCTATAAAAAATACTCATTGTCAAGGAAAATGGTAACAAGTCGCGGGCGGTCTGTCAAGTTAGTGATTAATGATCGGACTGAAGAGAGTACGCCACTGCCGCAGTCTCTGTGCCAGCCACTGACCACTAATTTGCGTAACCGCCTCGCGCCACGCTATACTATGGTCAAGAACTTTCGTTTTCATCTCGCGGCCGAGGCTTTTTGTATGTCGTACCCGATTTTCCCCGCACTCGCTCTGACCGCCCTGTTGGGCGCGTTTTCTTCTGTTCTGGCGAACGCCGAGGCGAAGCCGCCGAAGCGCGTTCTCATCGTTACCGTGACAAAGGGGTTTCGGCATGGTTCTATCCCGGTGGCGGAAACCACGCTGAAAACGCTCGCCGATGATAGCAAGGGCAAGTTTACTGTAGACTACGCCCGCACCGACGATGAGGTGCAGAGCAAAATGACCGCGACGGCGTTGAAAGGCTACGACGCGGTGTTTTTCGCGAACACGACCGGAGATTTGCCGATACCGGATCGAGACGCCTTTATCACTTGGGTGCGAGCGGGACACGGGTTTCTGGGAGCACATGCCGCGTCGGACACTTTTCACGGGTATGAACCGTATACTCGTATGATCGGCGGCGAGTTCAAGACCCATGGTCCGCAAGTCTCGGTCACATGCACCATCGAGGACACGAAGCATCCGGCGACGAAACACTTTGAGCAACCGGCGTTCGAGGTGTACGATGAGATTTACGAGTTCAAGAGCTTCGATTGGAAGCGGGTTCATGGATTGCTTCGCATGGACGCGCACCCGCAAACCAAAGCACCGGGCGAATATCCGCTGGCATGGTGCCGCCGGGAAGACAAAGGGCGGATTTTTTATACCGCGCTGGGACATCGCGACGAGATATGGCAGGCTCCGTGGTTTCGCCAACACTTGATGGGCGGCATTCTGTGGACGTTAGGTTACCAAAAAGGGGAGGACAAATCGCAGAAGCGCGAACGAGTCCCGACCCAATTTCGATAGAAAGTATTCATGACTAAAAACGACAAGATCAGCCGCCGCGATGCACTCGCTCGCGGCTCGGCTTTCGCACTAGCGTCGCTTTTCGCCGGTGGTATGGGCGAGTTGCACGCCGAGGAGTTGGAACCGCCGGTCGCGGGCGTTGCGGCGGATGATAAATCCGGGGATGCCTCTCCCGTGGCGATAGCGGTTATCGGACTGGGCGAACAAGGGCGCAACCTTTTGACGTCGCTGGGGTATGTCGCCGGGGCAAATGTCACCTATGTTTGCGATACCTACGCACCGTCACACAAAAAAGCCCTTGAACTTGCCCCTAAAGCGAAGAACGTCACCGATTACAAGCAAGTTTTGGGGGATGCCGCCGTAAAGGGCGTTTTCGTTGCTACGCCGTCGCATTTGCACAAGCAGATCGTTGCGGACGCTCTGGCGGCAGGTAAGGCGGTCTATTGCGAGGCACCGCTGGCGTCGACCGTTGCAGAGGCGAAGGAGATCGCCCTGCTGGCGAAGGCGAAATCCGAAGTCATTTTTCACGTTGGACTGCCTTATCGCACGAACCCGCAACACAACCATGTGTACAAATTCGTCGAAACCGGTGCCCTCGCCAAGGTCGCGCAGGGCAAGGCACAATGGCACAAGAAACAATCGTGGCGTCGCGCCGCGCCGTCCGACGAGCGACAGAACGCGCTGAACTGGCGACTGAAGCGGGCGACATCCGGCGGTCTGGTCGGCGAGATCGGTATCCATCAGATTGATGTCGCGACCCGTTTTCTGGGTAAGAACCCGGTCGCCGTTTCCGGCTTCGGCGGGATCCTGGCGTGGAACGACGGGCGCGATGTGCCGGATACCGTGCAGTGTGTGCTCGAATATCCGGGCGGGGTGCATATCGCGTATGATGCGACCCTTGCCAACTCCTTCGATGGCGCGTATGAACTGTTTCAAGGCACCGACGCGGCGGTACTTTTGCGCGACGCCCGTGCCTGGATGTTCAAGGAAGCGGACGCTCCCGCGCTCGGATGGGAAGTGTACGCCTACAAGGAGAAATTAGGCGACGAAACCGGTATCGCGCTGGTCGCGGACGCTTCCAAGCTGTTGGCGGAAGGCAAGAAACCGTCGGAGAATCGCGATGCCGACCCGAAACGTTCCGCGCTATATCACGCGTGTAATGTCTTCCTGAACGCGATCCGCACCGGAAAAGGCGATCCGGAAGCCGCCGCTAGTGTCGGGCACACGGCGACCGTGATCGCGTTGACCGCGAATGAAGCGATTTTGACCGGCAAGCGGATCGCGTTCACGCCGGAAATGTTTACCACATAGAAATGAGCGCGGGCGATGAAATCCCCGCGAGGAAAGGGCAGCGATGATTCAGAACGAGGAAAACAGTGGCAACCCCGGTTCCATTAGCGGCGAAGACGAGATTTGCACCGGTGGCACGACGCGGCGCGACTTATTGAAGGCAGCAACGGCGGTCGCGGCGGGCGCATTGGTTGTCGGCAGCACGGCTGCGCGGGCGGAAGCCCGCGCAGAGAAAAAAGTGAGCGGCGTTCCTGTGCCGAAGGCGGACACGAAGAAAATGATGTCGGGTCCCTACCCGAAAGCGGCAACCATCGCGAAAGGACGCGCTATCGGCGCGACCGACCGGATCAATGTGGCGTTCGTCGGCACCGGGGGCATGGGCGGGGCGCACGTTTATCACTTCGCGAAAGACCATGCCGCACGCAATATTCGCATCGTCGGCATTTGTGATGTGAATAAGGGACGCCGTGAAGGCAACAAGAAACGGGCGATAGAAGCCGGTGCGGCGGATGAGTCCTGCCTGTGTACCAAAGACTATCGCGAGATTCTGGCGAACAAGGATGTTGACGCCGTCTTGATCGCTACTCCCGAACACTGGCACGGACAGATTGCGGTGCACGCGATGGAAGCCGGAAAGCACGTGTACATTCAGAAGCCGATGACGCGCTACCTCGACGAGGCATTCTACGTGCATGACGCGGCAGTCCGCACCGGGCGCGTCGTCCAGGTGGGTTCACAGGGCTCGACCAACATGATCTATCATGCCGCCGGACAGGCGATCCGCGACGGTAAGATCGGTAATGTCGTGATGGGGCAAGGCTCCTATACCCGTAACTCGCAGAACGGCGAGTGGAACTACGGCATCGACGGCAACATGTCACCGGAAAATCTGGACTGGGATCTGTGGCTCGGTTCGGCTCCGGCGCGTCCCTGGGACGCCAGCGCAACCGGGGCGAAAGACGGCGAAGCGCGAGAGCGGATGGACAGCAAAGCGCGATATAACCGCTACCGCAAGTTCTCCGATTATTCGGCGGGAATCCTCGGCGATCTGATGCCGCACAAACTGCACCCGTTCCTGATCGCTTCAGGCAAGCCGGAATATCCGGTCCGCGTGTCCGCAGTGGGAACACAACTCTCGAAAGACCGGGAAGTGGCGGATACCGTGCAGGTCCTTGCCGAGTTTCCTTCAGGCTGGAGTATGTTGTTCGTTGGCTCCACCGTGAACGAACAGGGGATGCAGGATATGTTCCGAGGGCATAAGGCGACCATCTACTTCGGGAACGGCGTGGAGCTGAAGCCGGAACGCTGGGCGAGCGAAGAGGTGGAAGCCGCCTCCATCCCCGTGACTGGTCCGACCTTTGAATCGCACGAAAACCACGAGATGAACTGGCTGGATGCGATTCGCGGCAAAGTGGCAAAGGCAAACTGCGATATTGATCTGGCGACAAAAGTACAGACGATTGTCAGCCTGGCAGAAATGTCAATCCGCCTGAACAAGACGATGCTGTTTGACGAAAAAACACGCAAAGTGACCACGGGCTAGTTTTCGGAAGAATAGGCGAGGCATGGGGCAATACATTTATGCCCCATGCCTCCGCCTATCATTTAAATCGGTATATACCGCAATCATAAAAAATATTCTTTTATAACTGCTTACCTCTTTACAACCATACCTTTTTGTTGATACAACTGTATTGGAAACAGGGTAGCGTGAACTTTCTGTATTCCCTCGACCATTTCAAAAAAACTGTCCCGCAGAAAAGCAATCGTTTTTGAGAGACGAGTTCCGTGTTTACGAGATTTTCAGGATCCATTCGTTGGGTGATCCATCCGCTGATGAACTTTTTCGCGGTCTGCTTGAAACTTCCCTTGACAATTATGCTGGTTGAACGGTATATACTGTATATCTATTCAATCAACTGATTGATGGAACAATGGTGAGGGGTAGGGCAGTCTTATTAAGCAATCGTATGTCGCTCGAAACGACCCCAATCGTGTGGGGGCGCATTCGGGCGAAATCGTGGAAGGACGTGTGCGAGCAATGATGGTCGAATACGCGCAGGATGGACAGAGCGAACGTCGGCAGGAAGTTCCTGGCGAACGTGAAGGCGGGACGGAGCGACGGGAGCAGATTTTGCTGGCGGCGTGGGGAGTGTTGTCAAAGATCGGTTTCGAAAAAATTACCACGCGGCGTATCGCGGAGGCGGCGGGGATCAATATAGCTACGCTACATTACCATTTCGGTAGCAAGGAAGCGGTGCTAACCGAAACGCTACGTTACGCCCAGCAGAATACCGACAAATTGATGCGGACCGAGATTATGGGCTCGCAAACGTCGGCAGAAGCGTTGGCACGAGCATTTGCATACACGCTAAAACTGATGATTCAGCGTCGGGGCATTTTACGGTTCGACCTCGTTGTACGCGCTTTTCGCGACCCGGATGCGAATCAAGAGGCATTGAATTTTTACGAGATCTACCGGCGTTTCGTGCAGGAGATTATCGAGAGACATCTCGATGAAGGGGGAAGCCTTGCCCCCGGATTAACGGCGCGGACACTGGCGGATTATCTGATCACGGTAGTGGACGGGGTGGTTTTACATCATACGCTTTCCGGCGATGACGCCGCAGCGGAACGAAACCTGAATATGGTTCAAAGTCAGGTTTTGCAACTTATGGGTATGTCGCCAGAGGCGGCAAGCAGAACGGATTGACTCTCATGTTAAAGCGAACGGAACGAAATTTTGAACGACTGGTCTTGCCTTACCGCGATACACTTTATGTACATGCGCTGGCATTGACACGGAACGCGGATGAAGCGGAGGATCTCGTGCAGGAGACTACCCTCCGCGCTTTGCGTGGTTTTGAATCGCTTCGTTCCGAAGGACCGCTTCGTGCCTGGCTACTGACCATCATGCGCAATCTATTTATCAACACCTATCGTGCGAAGAAGCGAGTGCCGCTTGCAGTGTCCCTCGACGCTCTGGAGAACCCGGACCCGGTTGTCCCGACTGAACCGTCTCCCGAACGACAGGTGTTCTCCCGAATGGAGTCCGAAGCCGTAAACCGTGCGGTGGCGAACCTACCGGAAGATTACCGTGAAGTTCTGATCCTCTCGGACATGCGCGGCATGTCCTATCAGGAGATTTCTGACGCGATGAAACTGCCCATCGGAACGGTTCGCTCGCGTCTGTCGCGGGCAAGAAACCGGATCCGACGCGCGCTATTCGCGTGGCGACCGGAAGCACAGGGTTCCTCGAAGATGGCTTCGGTGCCGCCGATGATGGAATCACCTACCAGCCGCCGACGCCTTCCTGCTTAGAAACGCCATACGTCTCTAAAAACACACGTCTCTATGGAGGAAGACGGTACAATGGGCGTGATGAATGACCC
>JACMIS010000031.1 GCA_014381035.1 Armatimonadota bacterium | reverse complement strand
TCGTTTGTCTACCGTTCCTTAGGTTTGTCTTCTTTCTTTTTTTTGTCCAGCGCCACCCAGCGGGTACCCGGCGACAACCTTACGTTGGATCGGTGTACCTGCGGGGCTCGTTACATTTTGGTTGTTCTGGTTCGGTCCTTTCCCGCGACTGCGCCGTCTCCGGTTTACACACGGCGGGTGTAACCCGGAGACGGCGCATTCGCGGGAAAACAGCAAGGGCTAACACGACAAACACGCAGCCTAACGTAGTCCCAGCACCGCAGGTAACAACGATCCAACGTAAGGTTGGCGCCGTCCGCGCAGGACAAAAATAAAAGAGAAAAGGAAAGTACGAGATAGCTGTTGTAACAAACAGTGAGGCGTGAGACTTTCGCGTAGTTTTCGCCTATCGTGAGCGAAAGTGGAGGTTGCTTTGTGGCGGCGATGCCGGTTGGAACGATCACGTTTTTGTTTACAGACATCGAAGGAAGCACCCGGTTATGGGATCTGGCTCCGGTAGCGATGCAGACCGCGCTCGCACGCCACGACTTTCTGATGCGGACTGCAATAGAAGCGAACGACGGCTACGTCTTCAAAACCGTCGGGGATGCGTTTTGCGCCGCGTTCCATACTGCCGGCGACGCGCTACGCGCCGCCGTCCTCTCACAGCAGACATTGCAGACAGAAGTCTGGGAAACACCGGAACCGATTCAGGTACGCATGGCACTGCACACGGGCACGGCGGAGATCCGCGACAACGACTATTTCGGCCCCCCATTGAACCGCGTCAGTCGGCTACTGGCAACCGGGCATGGCGGGCAGGTATTGTTATCCCTGCCGGCTCAGGAACTCGTCCGCGATATGCTCCCCGAGGACGTCAGCCTGCGGGGAATGGGTCTGCACCGCCTCAAGGATTTGGTGCGCCCCGAAACGGTGTACCAGTTGTGTCATCCCCGGTTAGCGGACACGTTTGCGCCGCTTCGCTCGCTCGATAACCCCGAATTGCCTAACAATCTGCCGCAACAGACAACCTCGTTCATCGGGCGCGACAAACAGATTGAAGATATTAAAACCCTGCTGGGCAATGTCCGCCTGCTCACCCTGACCGGCGCGGGAGGATGTGGGAAAACGCGCTTGTCGTTGCAAGTCGCCGCCGATCTGCTCGACACCTTCCCCGACGGCGTATGGTTCGTCGAACTCGCCCCGTTATCCGACCCCGAACTGGTATCGCAGACCGCCGCCAGCGTACTCGGCATCAAACAGGCGCCGGGCAACACGATGCTGAAGTCCCTCGCCGACGCCCTGAAGTCGAAACAACTCTTGATCCTGCTCGATAACTGCGAGCATGTCCTCGACGCCTCCGCGCGACTCGCGGAAGCGTTGCTGAAAAATTGCCCGCACGTGCGATTGGTGGCGTCGTCGCGGGAAGGGTTAAACATTCCGGGGGAGACCACCTACCGGGTGCCGTCGCTGTCGCTGCCGGATCCGAAGACCGCGCAAACCATCGCCAGCGTTTCGTCCTATGAAGCGGTCCAACTTTTTCTGGAACGTGCGCTGGCAAGTCGACCGGATTTCGCCGTGACGACCGCGAACGCCCCGGCGATCGCGCAACTGTGCACCCGTCTGGACGGCATACCGCTCGCCATCGAGCTGGCGGCGGCTCGGGTGAATTCGCTTTCCGTGGAGGAGATCAGTCAAAGGCTCGACCAACGGTTCCGATTATTAACGG
>JACMIS010000252.1 GCA_014381035.1 Armatimonadota bacterium | reverse complement strand
GAGTTTGTCCGTGTCGCCCAGGGTTTCGTACGCGTAACTGGCCATCTCCCAGTTGACGAGATCGCGGGATTTCATGATCGGCAATCCGGGACTCATGTGCATCGTCGTGCTGCTCATGTAGTACGTGTCGCCGACCCGTATAACGGCGATGTCCGGTACATCAGCATAAAGGATCGGGTTCTCCGCCTTCTTGTTCGTATCCATCTTGTTCGTATCCGTCTCCAGGGCGTGTGCGATCAGTGGTACGCCGAAGGTCAGCAGAGAAAGTGCCGCCAGGCACAGCAGGGACAGGCTCATCATTTCGTTACCTCGGGACGTAGCAGACGGACATCGAAAACACCCCCGGCTAACCCCCTGGGAGCGGCAAATTTTACCGTCACCTTCCTCTGGGGAGCTGCGGCAAGCACCTCCGCAGGTATCGCATAGAGCCTTTCGAAAAATTCACCGGGGCGTTCGCCTTTCAGTTCCTCGGTGGCAAGGCGTGTTCCATTGACCAGCACATCGAACGTGCGTCCGCTGTCTCCGCCGTTGTAGGTCACCGCGAGGACCGCTTTTTTCTCGCCGCGTGTATCCAGGGTGTATTCGAACGAGCGACCGTGCCGCCAGCGTCGCCCGTTGAAGATGCCCGTTTCTGTTTCTTCGCCGGTGAAGGCATGGTCTACCTCCGGCTGTTGCTCGCCAACCGCGACGGAGTCCAGAGTGGCGGCATCGCGAGCGATCTTGGCGCGTTCCTCGGCGGCGACCCGCTCCCGACGGGCGGCAAGCTCTTCTTTCGTCGTGACATCCCAGTACATCTGATACCGGGCGTCGTGCAGACGGAAGAACGGCTCCAGCGGGATACCGTTTTGTGATGCGGGCACCGCGACATCGACCAGCTTGAAACGCAACGGACCGGCGGCGGGATCGGGTACCACGTGCCGGGGAAGATCCACCTTCGTCGTCAGCAGGGCGGGCATCGTATCCAGCGGAATCAGGGGACCGCCCGCGATATGGTCGCCCCTGCCATCGCCCGCCCGTAGCCCTACCTGATTCTCGGTTCCGGTGGGGGTGGCAAGCACGATCGGTCCCCGGAGGATGGTGTACCAGAACGAGTCATCGGGCAGGGCTTCGACCGTTGTCTGCATCGGCAATGCGATCTGCACCCGGTCGCCATCCTTCCACTCGCGTTTGATTGCGGCATAGGACGAGGGGAGCGCGGAGATAGCGACCGGCTTGCCGTTCACTGTCACCGCGTATTTGCCGGGCGGGACCCAACCCGGCACACGCAGATGGAGCGTGAATGTAGACGGTTTCGCCAGTTTCAGATTCAGCTGGGTGCGCTCCTCGTCGGGGAACCGGGTTTCCTGGCGCAGCGTGAGTCCGAGTTTGGGCGCGGTCAGTTCCGACGCGATGAAAAGGTTGACATAGAGCGCGTCCTTCGCCCCGGCATAGATGAACTGACCGTAGCGTCCGGGGTTCTCCATGCCGGTGCCGACACAACACCAGAACCCCTCACCCGGCTGGGAATAAACGCGGTAGTGACCGGGACGGATGGGTGTGAAGTACACATAACCGGGGTGCTTCGGGTTGATCGACGCCAGGATATGG
>JACMIS010000251.1 GCA_014381035.1 Armatimonadota bacterium | reverse complement strand
GGTAGACCACTATGAGAACCCGCGCAACGTGGGTTCGTTCGATAAAAACGATGTCGCCGTTGGAACCGGAATCGTCGGCGCGCCCGAATGCGGCGACGTGATGAAATTGCAACTCAAAATCAGCGCGGACGGTGTGATCGAAGATGCGAAGTTCAAGACGTTCGGCTGCGGTTCCGCTATCGCATCGTCGTCCCTCGCCACCGAAATGGTGAAGGGCAAAACGCTCGAACAAGCCCTCGCAATCAAGAATACCGACTTGGTTCAGGAACTCGCTCTTCCTCCGGTGAAAATTCACTGCTCGGTGCTGGCGGAAGATGCGATCAAGGCAGCGATTCAGGACTATCAATCGAAGCAGGCTAAGATGAAGTCGGCGGAAGCATTGGTCAACAGCGTGGAAGCCACGACCGTCGCGGCGTAGAGCGAAGCCCCCACCCCCTACCCCCCTTCTCCCGCTACGCAGGAGAGGGGGGACAGCGGAAACGTCGTTTCCGTGAACCGGGACGGGAGGAGACATTTTATGACAGTAGAATCATTTACCGCCATTGAGCCGATTGTGACGCTGACGCCCACTGCGATCCGCCAGGTGAAACGACAGCAGGAAAAGACGGGCAAGCAGGGCTGGTATCTGCGCCTCGGCGTGCGTGGCGGTGGTTGCTCCGGTTTGTCGTACGTGATTGACATGGAAAACGAGCCGGACCCGGAGTTCGATTCGGTTTACAGCGTGGACGATGTGAATGTGGTTGTGGACCGCAAATCCGCGCTTTTTCTGAAAGGCTCGACGCTGGACTACAACATCAAAAACCTGATGGAAGGCGGCTTCGTGTTCGACAACCCGCAAGCCATGCGTTCTTGCGGTTGCGGCACCTCGTTCACCGCGAAATAGTTTCAAATTCAACCACAGAGGACACAAAGTTCTGGAAGAACTTTGTGTCCTCTGTGGTTGAATCATTCCAGTCCCGTGGTTAGAATAAAAATTATGGCAGATGTGATTACTACCGGTGTTTTCGTTGGAACGGGCAAACCGGAGTCCGTGCGTATAGAAATCAGTGTGACCGGCAATCAGGAGTTGGTGGATACTCCTTCGGTGACGCTGTCGGTGTCGCCCGTGGATTTGACCGATGGAGCAAGCCGACGTGTCGAGACATTCTTGTCGGCGAGCGACGCGGTGGTGCTGGGGCAAATGCTTCTGGAATTTGCCGCGAGCGTGCAACAAGCAATAGCGACCGGTGAAGGCGTGGACGATGACTACGCCGGGTAGTTTGATACCACTTTCCCCGTCGGCGAGTTACTTCGATCTGTTCGGGGTGCCGGTGGCGGTAGACGAGACGACACTGACGCGCCGGTTTCGCGAACTGTCACGGCAGTATCACCCGGACCGGTTCGCCAATGCGGACGCCGATACACAGACGACCGCTTTGGATGCTTCCGCGCTCCTCAACGATGCCTACCGCACGCTGCGCGATCCGTTTTCGCGGGCGGAATATTTGCTCCGTCGCGAGAGCGGGGTCTCTTTGAATGATTTGCAGAAAACCGCGAAACCGCCGCAAGAGTTGTTCGCGCAGGTGTTAGAGTTGCAGGAAGGGTTGATGGAGTATCAGGAAGCGCGGCTCGACGACGACACCGAAACGATGGAGCGGTTGCGCCCGATGCTGTCGGAAGGTCGCACGGAGTTCGCCGACGCCTACGACCGACTCGCCGAACGATTACAATCGCTCTTTGCGGCGTATGATTCCGATACCGACCGAGCAGGAGTTTTGCACAGCGTTGCCGAAGTTGTCGGTACACGCGGGTATCTACGCCGCGTGCTGACCAACTTAGATGGAACCCTCGCCTAACCCCATTCCCGAGCCCGAAACCACAAAACCGACCCCGTGGTTGCCTTATGTCCTACCGATGCTCCTGTTTTTACTGGCGACGCAGGGCGAATCATACTTGCCGAAATCGGTGTATCCCCTCGCTTATGCGGTGAAAGCAGTCATCGTCACCGCGACGCTGGCGGTCTGCGCCCGAACCTGGCGGCACGAACTACGTTTCGATGGCAAAGCCCTCGCTTTCGGCTTGGTCGCCGGGTGTGTCGGGCTTCCGCTCTGGCTCGGCGTAAGCGAGATGACACCGCCGCTTTCGTTCCTCGGTACCCGTGCCGCTTATAATCCGTTCGATGAGATCCCGGACGCCACGTTGCGCACCGTTTTCCTTGCCACGCGCTTTTTCGGACTGGCGGTGATGGTGCCGATCATGGAGGAAGTATTCTGGCGTTCGTTCCTGCTTCGTTTCGTCACCGACCAGGACAAATGGTACACGCTTTCGGTCGGCACTTTCTCGCCCGTCGCGCTTGCGATTGTATGCGCCCTATTCGGGGTCGCACACCCGGAATACCTTGCCGCTATCGTGTTCGCCCTGCTGATGGCGGGTTTGCTTCGATTCACGAAAAGCCTCCTCGCCTGCGTCATCGCGCACGGGGTTACCAACCTCGCGCTCGGCATTTACGTTCTTGTCACCGGCAACTGGAAATATTGGTAAAAATCCTGTTTACTGCGGGAAGTAGAACGCCGTCTGCGGGATGAACTCGCGCTTCTGACGCGCACTTTCCCAATACACTTTGCAGGAACAGTTTGACTCGCCGTTCTTCTCGAAAAACTCGACGCGTATGTCGTACAGTTTTCCGCCTTCGAGACGGATCTTGCCTGACACTTCCGAAACGCCGTGAATCGTCCAGTCGTTAATCAGTTGTTTCCCGTCTACCCAGACGCGGGTCCCGTCGTCCGCCGCCGTGAAAAAGGTGTATTCGTCGGAGTAGCGGGGGCGGACGCGTCCCGTCCAGCGCACAGACCAGGCGTTTTTCGCGGGAACCCGTGCATCCGGAGCGTTCTGCCCCCACTCGAACTCGATTTTGGGGTCGGCGCGGGAGAACAGAAACTTCTCGAAGTTCGCCCCCAGATAATAGTCTGCTTTCAATCCGGTGCCATCGCCCTGCAAATTCGGTGGGGGGGTGGCGGTCGGTTTGGGGGTTGGCTTCGGTGTCGGCGTGGGGCGCGGAGTGGGAGTTGGCGTCGGGGTTGGTGACACGCTTGGTTTCGGCGATGGGGTCGAGGACGGCGTTGGCGAAGGAGACGGGGACGCCTCGGGCACTTTCGCTACCACGGCGCGGCGACGAACCGGCTTTTTCACCGGCGGCTTTTTGGTCTTCGGTTTGGGCTTCGCTACGGTCGCCGCATCCACTACCACGGTCCCCCGCTTGCTGTACGAGCCTGCGATCTGCTTTTCCTCTGGCTCTTCCTCGGTTTTCGCTTTCCGTGGTTTGGGCGTCGGACTGGGCGTTGGCGTCGGTGCGGGGCGAAACCGTGGTCGCGGGGTCGGCGAGGCTTGCGGGGTGGGCGTGGGCGACGGTGTAGCGGTCGGGGTGGGCGTCGTCGTCGGTACAGGGGTCGCGACCGGGCGAGGGGTCGGTGTCGTTCGGGTTTGTGGTTGTATCAGCGCACCGGCGCGGGAATTTGTTTCGGGGCGGCTCGCCGATGGCAACAGCGGGGCGTTATAGCGATACCCGGCATCATCCGCGCCTCGCGCCGAACGATTCGGCATCGTCCACGATGGAGATCCGCTACCCCCACCGTTGTTTTGCCCACTCTGCCCGTCGCCGGGGCGGTTTGGGATGCCACCGGTACCGTTCGACGAGTTATTGCCGTTCGGAGAACCAGTACTGGAAGTGCTACCCGCGCCCGGTTGTCCCTGCCTCGACGGATTGGCATTTGCTCCGCTTTCCGAGCCCGTGCCGCCGCCACCGTTACCGCGACCGCCGTTGCCGCTTCCCTCTTTACCACCGGCAGGAACAGAGGAACTCCCCCTGGAAGCACTCCCGTTGGAACCGTTCGCGCCGTTACTCGCCCCGGTTTTCGTTCCTTTCCCGTCGCCTGTGCCGGGTGCGTTGCTTCGGGCGTCGTTCCCGTTCGCTCTGGTTCCCGCTTTTCCGGCACTGCCCTCTTTGCCGGTGCTCGGTCCACCCACGGATGGCGGTACGAAGCGGTACGTTCCCGCTTTGACGCCGTTTCCCGCACCCGGCGAACTTGTTCCCGGTTTGGCGGAAGAATCGCCGGTGCGTGGCGTTCCTGCGGAAGCGATCCGGCTACGTACTGCGGCGGTTTGGCTTCCGGTGGCGGGTTGCCCCGGCCACGGTTTGCCACCTACCGGTGCCCCTGGCGTAGCGGTACCATCACCTTGTTTCGCAGCACTCGCCATCGCACCCGCGTTGGTCTGTCGCCCGGTGGCGTTGTTTTTTTCGCTTGTGCCACCTGGTGTGGGTTCGAGGCTTTTAGGACCGTTTTGACTTGTCGCGAACGGTGGCGTCGGCGTCGGCTTCACGGCGTAGATGTTTGCGGAAACTTCGGGCGCGGGTGACGCGCTCTTGTCGGTTCGCGGGCGTGCCAGGATGCGAGGAGGCATAGGGGAAATGGGATTCCGTGCAGCGACTCGCTTTTCCGGCGCGTCCGGGGTCGCCGCGATACGCATGGGGGGCGACGGCGACGGAGCAACGCGCTCGATTCTCAGAGTCAGCGCGGGCGGAGTGGCGGACGGTGTCGGTTTCTTACGGTCACTGCTCGCTTTCGCCGTTGTCATTCGCTCGCTGGATTGAAAGTAGCCGAGCACGCAAATAAGGGCGACATTGACGATAGCTGAGGCGATGAACGAACGTTGAAGCAGTTTTTTACCGGACATTTCGCGGGGCGTCTCCTTTGGCACCGGGGACAGGTTCGGCACCGGGAACAGGCAGAACATTGTTGCGATTCGTGGGCGGGGTGGCAACGGTGGCGACCACGATCTGCGGACGTTTCCCTCCCGGCAACGACACGCGGTTCAGGGCGTCCATCACCCCGATCAACCGTTGCGCGGAAACCCCTTTTGCGGCACGTACCACGACGACGGTATCCGGGGCGGAACGCAAACGGTTCGTCAGTGCTTGCGCGAGCAGATCGTCGCTACCGATAGTCGTCTCGTTTACGAGGGTTTCCTTGCCGGGCTGGATCGCCAGCACCAACCGGCGCGGCGTTGTCGGCTTGCTAACGGAAGTGGCTCGCCGGGGCGACACGGCGTTTCCATCGGATTTGCGTGTAGGAGCGATGGCAGGCGGTGCTTTCGGCAATGTGACCGGTAAACCGTTCATCTTAACCATCGAGAGCGAACTGAACATGAAAAAGACCAGCAAGAAAAAGATCGCATCAATCATCGGGATGATCTCGATACGCGCTTTTTTATGGGTCGTTTGTGGCAATCGCATGGAACGGTAATCCTCAGCGTCGGACCGGTGCGGCGGCTTTGGGCGGTTCGGTGGCGAAAACGACGCGCCCGGCGTCGCCTTGCTTTACCAGGTCGAATACGCGCAAAAGCCCCGCCGCGTCGCCGTCGCGGTCGCCAGTCAGGACAACCACTATTTTAGGGTTGGCGGCGACTTTCGCTGCCACGCGGCGCACCAGTTCCTGCTCGGTGACGCGGCTCGCCTCCAGAAACAGATCGCCTTTCTTTGTCACGCTGACCACGATCTTGTTTTCTGTTTTTACCGATGCCGTCCGGCTTTCGGGGAGGTTTATGCCGTGGGTTTCCATTTGCGTCAGCGACAGACTGGTCATGATGAAATACACGAGCAGGAAAAAGATCGCGTCAATCATCGGGATGATCTCGATGCGCCCGCGTTTCGGTTCAAGCAGGGTTCGCGGCAGTCGCATGGATCACCCTTCCTTCCGGTTTCGCCGCGGGTACAGTGCTCGCGGGCGTGAGATCGCTGACGGCGTTCTGAAACTCGGTGGCGCGTCGCTCCAATGTGGAAGCCACTTCGCGCACGGTTTCGGTCAGATGATTGTATACCGGGAGCGTGACAATCGCGACGGCGAGACCGGTCGCCGTTGCGATCAGTGCCTCCGCGACGCCGCCGGTGATCGCGGGCGCGGCACTCGCGCCCGATGCGGTCGCAACTACGTTGAACGACTGAATCATCCCGGTGATCGTGCCGAGCAGTCCCAGAAGCGGCGACAGCGTAATGATCGTATCCAGAATCCCGAGCCGGTGATGGAGCGGGGCGAGTTCGCGTAGAGCGGCTTCCTGCAAAGCGCGTTCCAGAGCCTCGGGGGAGCGGCGATGGTTGCGTATGCCCGCCGCAACGACCCGTGCCGCTGCGCCCGGCGTCCGCTGACAGAGCAACAGCGCGTCGTCGCTTTGATCACGCTGCAACAGGTCGCGGACTTCCTCGACGAGCGTGTCTTTATCCTGCGCGGCGCGGCGCAAAACAATGCTCCTCTCGATCATCACCGCGATGGACACAAACGCACATAACAGCAGTGGTACCATCACCCAGCCACCACGCAAAAGCACTTCTATGCCTTTTTGGAGCATCGTCGTTTTCCCTATCTCGGTATCTCGGTCGCCCTGTTTGCCTGGCACACCGGTTCCGTCGGTACAATCGTTAGAAAGAGAAACCGGGGAATGGTTTCGAGTAGTTTCGCACACTTTTTGCTACGGGCGGGCGAGGAATCCGCCCCCTTTCAGTTGGTACACGGCGAGCAGTAATAACAAGACCGGTATCCAGAGCACGCCGAGCCAGCGCGGGGGGATTTTATCGCTGTCTGCGCCGAGCGGACGCCTCATCCATGCCACCGCCGTCAGGATAGCGACCGGCAACAGGGCGGGTAGGAAGTATCGCCCCTGCGCCTGAAAGACGGTCAGCACGAATCTCAGGTAGAACGGCAACAGGAGCGGTACGGCAAGTCCGAGGAACAGAACCAGTCGCGCCGTGTCGCCCCCGAAATCGCCCGCCTTGCCCCGGCGATACAGCGCGGCGAGCGACGACAACACAAGGGCGAATACCGTCAGTAGCGGTACCGGCGGTCCGACAAACCGGGCTAACGGCACGATAGGCAGGCTCGGGTGCAGGAAGTAAAAGAATGTGGCAAAGGAGCGTATGCCGACGTTTCGCAGATAGTCAGTCGCCGTCCACTCTGCGCCGGTCTGAATATCTGCCGGGGAAAAGTTGGGTCCGGTCAGGCGGTAGATCGCCAGCGTGAGCGGATCGCCGTACAAAAGCGTGTTGCGAATCAGCCACGGCGACGCGAGAACCGTGCCCAGTATCAACGCGCCCGCGCAGTGACCCGCCGCTTTCGCCAGCGTCGTTTTATCGCCACGCACGGCGAGGAAATAGGCGACAGCGAACGCCGGGACGAGTTGCACCACGGAGAGTTTCGTCCACAGCCCGAGTCCGAACAGGATACCGAGCCACGCCGCCTCATGCACCGTCTGCCCCCGTAGGACGACTGCGCCGAGCCGCCAGAAGATCGCCGCGCAGATCAAAGTGCTCAGGCTATCGTTGTTGATCGCGCCGCCGAGTTGTGCCTGCGTCGGCAGGAACGCGACGAACGCCGCCGCACCGACCGCGATCTCGCCCCGCTTCGGAAACAGGTCCCGGCACGCGAAAAAAGCCAGCGCGACGGTCGCGAGTTGCAACACCGTGGACACCAGTCGGATCGGAACGGAATCACCGCCCGAAACGGCGTAGACCGGCGCACAGAGCAGATAATACAAGGGGGGTTGGTGCGCTTCATCCCGACTCGGCGCGTCCTCCGGGAGTTTACTCCGCTCGATGAACTTGACGAAGCCGCGCTCCTCGACGATAAGACGGATGTAATCGCGGTGCGCGGTCTCGTCCGGGTTGTCGCCGAACGGGACGAATCCGACGAACAAGAGTGAGAGGATCAGCGAGAGGGCGAGCAACACTGGCAGGGCGCGCC
>JACMIS010000250.1 GCA_014381035.1 Armatimonadota bacterium | reverse complement strand
TGGAGCCACGCTCGCCACCGCCGACAAGCACGGTCTCGTTCAGTTCTGGACACTGTGACTGCCTACATTCCAGGCAATTGACGCGCAGAGGGGCGTACATTCCTATCAGGCTTACTGCCCCATTCCGTCTTCTGATCCACTCCCGGCGAAGTGCTGACTATTGCGCCAGGGAAGTATCAATGCTACAATCTTCTCGATGTCGCAGGATAGGAATAGTAGTTCCATATATGATATAAGCCTTACGGCGGATCGCGTCCTCGACATCTTCGAGTATTTTCCATCGGCTGCCCAGTCGTTGCCGCCGTCGGTGAGAAAAACCACCAAGCAATAACGAGCACCGCAGGTACAACGATCCAACGTAAGGTTGGCGCCGTCCGCGAAGGACGAAAAGAAAAGAAGCGAAAAAAGTCATACGTCGTACTCGCGCAGGCGGGGGCGGATGCCTGCGAACGCCAGTCCGCCGACGAGTAATACCGCCACCGGAAGTCCGACGTCGTAGCCGCGCACTGCGCCAAACCCGCGCTCGATTGCTGCATCGAACGCCTTTTGATTGATCTCGATTGTCTTATCCAGCGCCTGATCGTACTGCGCATATGCCCAGTTCGAATCGCCGGGTGCCATGCTGATGCAAAATCGCACCGCTTCCTCATGCTGACCGTTGTTTTCCAGGGCGCGGATCTTTTCGTCGGCGGCGTAGTAAACGCCCCAGGCACGGACCGTCCCCTCCGCGACTTCGCGCTCACCGGGGAACGTAATATTGCCGAGTTCCTGCGCGAGATAGCCGCTCGTGTCGGCTGGCAAGGCGGCTGGGTTCGCCGTCGCCTGTGTCATGGCGGCGTAGGACTGCCCGGCGGGAAGTTTCAGGAGCAGCGCCGTTTTGTCCATAAACGACTTCTCCAGTTCCGGACGGCGGTCGCGGTCATACAACCAGCGACTTTCGTCCGAGTTCGCGTCATAGGCGGTTGCCCGTGCCTGCCACAGCGCGGAAAGCGAGACGAAGGCGTCGTCGCGGGCGATACGTACCTGCTCTTGCGCCACCGCGAACGACCGCAGAAGAAGCCCGAGCGACACGACCGCGACAGTCGTCGCTGCCAGTAGCGCAGGGTTAAATAGACGGTTCGTGCGCCGGAAAAGAAGCACCTGCGATTCTACCAGGACCCCCAGGAGTAGTACGCCCGTCAGCAGGGTAAGTCCCGCCGCGATGGCCGTGTTCGTGCCGATCACTTTTTCCTGACGCAGCAGGGCATCTGTGTTGGCCTTCGCCAGCAGTTCCGATGCCGGATAGAGCGCGCCATGAAGCTGCGCGAGTGCATCCCGGTACGTCGCCGTCGCGCCGCGCTCCTCGCCGCGCTGGTGGAGCGTCCGCGCCTTGATCGCGAGCCGTTCGTACGCCGAAAGCGCGTTCGTCAGGTCGGTGATCGGTTTTCGTTCCAGGTCGCCGTACGTGATATTTTCCGCCGCGCGGATCAGGCTGTCCGTGATTTCCTGCCGCCGTGTGACATAACCTTTGATGGAGGCGGGGCTTTTGCCCGGCGCGACGATCAACTCGTTGACGACGTTCGCATCGAGGTCGGCGAGGCTGACCTTGAGCCGTTGCGCGGCGAGGATACTGGGCACGGAATCTTTGCCGATGCTCTGGACCCGGTTCCGCATGGCGCGGACGCCCGCAAGGGACGCCCAGAAGAACAGGACCGCCGCGAGGAATATCGCGCCGATGGTTATTTGCAACAGGCGGGGCGTCTTCCAGCGGTCGGCGTCTGCTGGGGTCGCGGCAGAACGGGCACTCATGGCTTCCCTCCGGCGGCGCGAAGCGTGATGCGCGTCCAGCAACCGACGGTGATCTGGTCGCCGTCCGCGAGCGGCACCCGCACCCCCGGCGCGACTTCCGCCCCGTTGACCTGCGAGCCGTTTGTCGAGCCGACGTCTAAGAAGGACAGCGATCCGTCCGCCTCGCGGTACACGATCGCGTGGCGCGACGACACGCCGGAATCGCCGGACAGGTCGATCTCCGGGTAGATCGCCCGTCGCTCGCTACGGCGTCCGATCAAGTTTTCGGGGAAATCGAGCGGGAAAACGCGCTCCGGCGTTCCCGTCGGAAGAGGGTTCGCCGGGTCGGGATCGACATAGAGTGCCGGGTCTACCACGGCGACGGCTTCCCACCGGCGCGGTAGATCGGGGGGCGTACCGGTCGGTAGCGGTGGGGGGGCGGGTGTCGGGAGCGGCGGTGCCGCTGTCGCCGTGGCAGGAGTCGCCGGGGCAGTCATCGGAGCGTTCGGCGTCCATGACTGCTTACTGACGAAGTTATAACGACATACTTCGCAAAAGACGGCGGTGGGCGTGGCGCGGGGGGTGCCGCAGTCGGGACACGCCTCGCCGCCGTTGCCGGTGGTTGATGGCAGGGCGGTGCTGTTCGGCGGTGCCCCCGCCGGGGCACTCACCGATGTGGCGGATAGTTTCTTGCCGCACTCGGAACAGTATTCCGGGTCGGTGGATGGGTGCCCATTCGGGCAATCATAGGTGATGGCTGACATAAACGTGTGTTCTTTTCGGGTGGTTTTACGGGGCGGGGCGTTTGGCGCGGGAGGTACGGGTCGAACCGAGGTCCAGGTCCATCTCGTCGGACTTTTTCACGGCCCCTTTGAGGCGGACCGTCCCTTCGCGTTCGTCCACGATGTCCACGACTTTTTTCAGGCGGGAGGTGGTTTCGTCGTTGCCGGATTCGGCGGCGAGTTTCGCGGCGCGTCCCAGCAGGCGCGTCGCGGATTCTACGTCGCCTTTGGCGCGGGCTTCCAGGCCTTCCTGAATCGTGCTCGCCAGTTCGGCTTGCCCGGTGTAGTGCGCGACCTGCGCGTTGATGCGTGCGGACAACGCTTCGTCGCCGGTCCAGGAGGCGAGAATCCGGGCGGCGGGGTTCTTGATTTCCTGCGTCACCCCGCCCGCGTCGTACACGAGCGACGGACGCGCGGCGAGCATCTCGTCGCCGATGTCGCCCGCCGCGTTCATTTCGACGGCGACGTAATAATCGCGCGACTCGGAACCCCATGCGCCGGTCGGATAATCCGTGGACTGCGCGTCCACCGGCGTCCCGCGATCCGTCAGCACCTCTATCGTCGGACTCATCTGCTTGACGGCGACGACCCGTGCGGTTTTCGGGGTCCACAGGCGCAAGCGGACGTTGCCGACGCCGCGCCCGGACGCGGACTGGATCGCCTGCGCGAAATCTGCTTCCATCCCCGCCGGTTCGGCGATGATCGCCGCCCCGCCGAGGAGTTTCGCCGCGATCTTCTTCAACTGGTCGGGCTGCCAGTCGGTGCCGACGCCGCGACATTCGCACTGGAATACGCCCTCGCACCGGCTCAACACGCCGTCGAGCCGCGCTTCGTCCGCGCCGTCGTTCTTGCCGTCGGTCAGAAATAACGCCTGGCTGATCGCGCCCTGAAGCTGTGCGAACTGTTCGCGGGCGAGTTCGAGTCCCGTGGACATCGCGGTACCGCCCCCCGCCGCGATGCCGCGCACCGCCGCGTCCGCCCGCGCTTTGTGCGCCTCGCTCGCCTGGGAGAGCGGATACACCAGTTCGGCGGTGGTGCTGAATCGGACCACGAAAAAGTACATCTGCTCGCCGAGGAGGGAAATGGCTTTGCGCGTCGCGTGGCGCACCGCCTCGATTCGGTCGCCCTGCATCGAACCGGAGCAGTCCACGATGATCCCGACCACGACGCCGCTCGAAGCACCGGTCGGCACGCCCGCGTCCCCGGAAGCGGCGACGGTCAGCACGGCGTCTACCCGCGTGGTCCCGGCGGGCAAATAGGGGTTCTGAAACGCTTCTATCTGAAAGTTCATTGTTTCTCCATTCTCAAATCGTTGCCGTATCGTCGGCGGGCACCGCCAGCAATGCCACCGTGATGTTGTCGCGCCCGCCTTGCGCGTTCGCCCAAGCGACGAGATGTCGGGCGATGGCGACCGCCCCCTCGCTCTGCGGCGCGGCGTGGACCAACGCGGCGATCTGCGCGGGGGATTCCGCGTAGTTCCACAAACCGTCGGAGCAAAGGAGCAGGTAGCCGCCCGCCGCGCCGAAAGCAAACTCCGTAATTGTCGGTTCGCTGGTGCTGGGGTCGTCGAACGTCCCGAGGCAACGCGTGATCGCGTGGGCAAGCCGGTTTTTGCCCGCCTCTGCCGCCGTCATCTCGCCGGAATCTACCACCTCGTTCAGCCACGAATGGTCGTGGCTGAGGAGTCGCGCGGCGGTGGGGTCGGAGCTGTCGATCCAGTACGCGCGGCTATCGCCGACCCAGCCGAGGATCGCCGCGCGTTCCCGGACGATGGCGGCGACGACGGTGGTTTCCGGCGGCGCGGAAGTCGCGCCGGGCGCGTTGCTGTGTAACGCGCAGACGGCGACATTCGCGGCGGCGACCGCCTCGCGGAAAGCCCCCTCGCCGTCCGTGGTCGGCTCGCTCAGTCGGGCGCACATCGTCTTTGCCGCGATAGCGGACGCGCGATCCGCTTCTTCCGACGACGATACGCCGTCACAAACGACCAGCACAGCAGCCCCCGCGCCGGTGAAGGAGATCGCGAAATCATCCTCATTCTTGCTGTGGCGTTGCCCCCGGTCGGTCACGCCCGCGAACGAAAGCGAGAGTGCCAGTTCGACGTGATCGCGCGGGAGCGGTTTGCGCGGTTCCACCCACTTACGCCCGCAGGAGTTGCAGTAGCCGTCCGCGCGGGCTTCCGGTCCCGCCCCGCACCGGCAACCGGTGGCGGGAGTAGGCACCGGTAAGGACACGGTGAGGCTGGCGGAAGGCATCGGCGTTTCCGCCGTCGTCTCGCGGAGTTGGGTTCCGTCCCGCTCGCAAAAGGCGGCACCATCGGGGGCTGTTGTCCCACACCTCGGGCAGATTATTGGCATAAAGTTTATGTTTTCTTCGAGGTTCCGGTCTAGAACAGTGTCCGTGGTCGTTCCTTGTTCGCCGCATCGATCAACGTGATCTGCTCGTCGCGGGACTTCGCGTAGCGGGCGCAGGCGCGTAGTTCTCGCTCTACCGCGAAGCGCAGCGCGTTCGTTTCCAGCGGCTGACCCAGAACCTGATTTGCGGCACCGGCGGGGATCGCTTTCGCTTCCACCTGCCGGATCGCGGCGCGGAACAGTTCCACGGACAGTTGGTGGAGCGCGTACCCTTCCATCGAAAGTGCCTGTACCGTTGCCGACGCTTGCTCCAACTCCGTCGCGCCGGGCGGGGCGAGTTCGGAGCGCACCAGCACCCGCGCGAGGGCGACTTGCGCCAGCGTGTATCGCCGCGAAGTCGCAGGAATTCGTTGATAGGCGGCGACCGCCCCGGCCCGATCTTTCCCCTGCGCCCGACACCGCGCCAGCCCGAACGCCGCACTGGTAAACGCCGGGTCGGTCTGCGAAAC
>JACMIS010000249.1 GCA_014381035.1 Armatimonadota bacterium | reverse complement strand
TTGAAAGCAAGATCAAGGACGCCGGCATCCCGCTCCTGATGCCAGATCGTCCGCGTCCGATTCGTTCCCCGGCGCATATTGCCCGACTGCGGAAACTGTTTCGCGGCTACGACCTGGTTCATGTCCAACTGTTCCCGGCGCAACTATGGGTCGCGCTCGCCGCGATAACGATGGGAAAGTCTGCGCCGATCCTTTTTACTACCGAGCAGAATACGCACAATACCCGCCGCGATATTCCCGCGTTCCACCCCATTGATCGCCTGATGTATTCGCGCTACGATCATATCGCCGCCATTTCGGATGGCACTCGCGACGCCATGACTACTTATCTACCCGAAACCGCGGGCAGAATCAGCGTCGTGCATAACGGGATTGACCCGCGGCGATTCACGGAGTCCGGTTCGCCCGAGGAACGTGCGCAGTTGTTTCCCCAGGTACCGGCAACCACGCCGCTACTTCTTTGCATCGGGCGTTTGGAACCGCAGAAGGATTTCCCGAATCTGCTCCGGGCGTTCGCGCAAGTACCCAGCGCACATCTCGCGATTGTCGGGATCGGTCCTCTACAAGCAGAACTGGAAGCCCTCGCGCAAACCCTGGCGATTCAGGATTGCGTTCACTTCCTCGGACGCCGCAACGATATTCCCGCCTTGTTGCGCAACGCCGACGGGTATGTTCAGGCGTCGAAATGGGAAGGGTTCGGGATCGCCGCCGTGGAAGCGATGGCTTCCGGGCTACCACTCGTGATCACGGACGTACCGGGGTTGCGCGAAGTGGTTGCGGACGCAGGGATGCACGTGCCCTCCGGCAATCCTGACGCACTCGCGGGTGCCATTAACCGACTTCTCACGTCTGTCGATCAGCGTGACCGGCTTTCCCGACGCGCCCGCGAACGTGCTCAGATGTTTTCTATCGGTGCCAGCGCGGACGCGTATAAATCGCTGTACGAAAGGCTGTTAATCGGGCGTCAGTCTGTCAAAAACAGGGCGTGAGCGGTGATATTGCTATACGCAAAACGTTTCAATTCGCGGTACAGTAGAAAAGGCATATCGCCAGCAAAGTACGAGGGAGCACTTTATGGAATCATCGTCCGCCGTGGAACGGCATGGGAACCTTCGCGTTCAGGGGAATCGGATCGTTGACAAAAACGGGAAGCCCGTCCAGTTGCGCGGCATGTCCCTTTTCTGGAGTCAATGGATCGGGCAGTTTTACAACGCCGACGCGATCAACTGGCTGACAACCGATTGGCACTGCACCGTGGTTCGTGCCGCACTCGCGGTCGAACCGGACGGTTATCTCAAAGACCCCGCGAAAGAAAAGCAGAAAATCGTGGCGGTAGTAGATGCCGCGGTGAAGGCCGGGATCTACGTTATCATTGACTGGCACGATCACAACGCACACCAGCACACCGATGCCGCTGTCAAGTTCTTTGGAGAAATGGCACGCCGCTACGGCAAACTTCCGAATGTCATCTACGAGCCGTATAATGAACCGTTGGATAAAACAAGTTGGTCGAAGGAAATCAAGCCATACCACGAGGCAGTGATCCGCGAGATTCGCCGTTATGATCCGGATAATATCATCGTTTGCGGTACGCGCACCTGGTCGCAAAAAGTGGATGAGGCATCGGAGGACCCGTTAAAATTCTCCAACATCGCTTACACGTTGCATTTTTACGCGACGACACATAAGCAGTATCTTCGCGACGCGGCGATGAAGGCGATGCAAAACGGTGTCGCTTTGATGGTAACGGAATTTGGCACCACCGAGGCAAGCGGGGATGGCGTCATTGATTACGAGGAAACGAAGAAGTGGTGGAAATTCCTGGACGACAACCATATCAGTTGGTGCAACTGGTCCGTCGCGGACAAGGTCGAAGCCGCCGCCGTATTGAAGCCCGGTGCCAGCGCACGCGGGAAATGGAAAGACACGGAAATAACGCCATCGGGTCTATTCGTGAGGGACGAACTGCGCCGAAAGAACCCCGCCCCCAAACCAGTGGCGAAGCGGTAATTCTTGTTGTTCTTTTCTGTCCTGCGTTTCCGCTGCGTTGCCGCCGTCCGCGCAGGACAGAAAAGAACAACAAGTGCCTGAGGTGACACTGAGAACATTTGATGTCAGGAGCGATTCGGGTTATGATGCAATCGCCGGAATCACCCGTGCCGCCAAACCGGATTATCCGCTCACCGTCGCGGAATTGAAGGAAGAAGACGGACTCTCCACACAAGCGGGAACCCCATGGATGCGTCTTTTGGCGACCGACGAAACAGAGATACCCATAGGATTCGCCGAGTTTACGCCTTCCTGGTGGCAACCCGCACCGGGGAAATTCTTCCTCCGCCTTCTCGTCCGCCCGGAGTTTCACGGCGAAGGCGTCGGCAAAATGCTCTACGACGCCCTCTGGTCGGAAATGGTGAGACACCATCCGACCTACGTCAAGATCGAATGGCGCGAAGACATGACACGTGCCGTTCGCTTCTTCGAAGAGCGTGGCTGGTCGGAGGTGTCGCGCTGGTACGAATCACGGCTCGACATCGCCGGATTCGACTTCACCCCCTTCGCCGACGATTTCGACCGACCGCTCGGCGAGGGAATCACCATCACTTCGTGGCACGACCTGAAAGCCTCCGATCCGGACGCCGACCGAAAAATGTGGCAGGCAGTGATGGAAATGTTGCCGGATGTCCCGAGCGACGAACCGTTCGTCCCGATGCCGTTCGACGAGTTTCAAACCGTGGTGATGAACCGCCCGAACCTCGACCACAACGGATTTTTCGTCGCCGTAGACGCGTCAACCGGCGACTACGTCGGCATATCGCACCTCTGGCGACGACAAGCCGACAACGACCTCGACACGGGCTTGACCGCAACGAAACGCTCCCACCGCCGCAAAGGAATCGCCCTTGCTCTCAAACTACGCGTCCTGCAATGGGCGCAGGCAAATGGCTTTCGCGCCCTGCGGACGGGAAACGAAGTCAACAACCGCCCGATGCTCGCAATCAACGAACGGTTAGGCTTTACCAAACAGCCTCCCTGGATCGAGTTCGTCTGGAAACCTGATGCATAGGCTATTCGGCGATTGAGTAGCCCATGTAGGCGTTGTCAGGGAAATTATCGGCAGTGATCACTACAGCGGCTTTTCCGACCGAGACAAAGTCGGAGTGCGACATGACACCGCCTATGACATAATAATCATCGCCATTTTTGACGACATGCGGATTTTCAGCGGCGCGGAGTATGAAAAGCCGCTTTTGACGGCGCGTAGGAAGCCGGATAGGACCATCATCAAAGATTTCGAGCACCTGTTTATTCTCCAGTTGCTCCTCCACGAGCGCGAACTCCGCGTCGGAAAGGAC
>JACMIS010000248.1 GCA_014381035.1 Armatimonadota bacterium | reverse complement strand
TTGGTCGATTTCTTGTCATAGGTGTTCAAAAATTCTTGGATAGCGCGCACACTGTCACCCTTTGAACCGACCTTGAAAATAGTTCCTGATGCTTTCGCGGTTACAAGCTTTCCTTCAAGACTTGTATCTGGGTTTGGTGTTTCTGGTTCGGTTCTTCCCCGCGCATTTACCGTTGGTGGTTTTTCCGGTGCCTAAAAAACCACGAACGGCAAATGCGCGGGAAAGAACCGAACCAGAAGCACCAAACAGTAGAAAGCACCGCAGGTAAACCGATCCAACAAAGTGTTGGCGCCGTCCGCGCAGGACAAAAAATAAGACTACAGCATTTGCGGAATCTACAGTTGCTGAAGGTTTGAAAGTATTGTTTGTGCCATGGTTTCCGCGCCCGCTTTGTCGTCCGGGGCGAGTTCGCCTGCTACTACTGCGTCGGTGAGGGCGTTCTTGATCGTGCCTACGAGCCGCCCTGCCGGAAGCGCGAGACGTTCCATGATCTCCTGCCCGGAAAGGGGTGACGTTGCGGTGGTGATGTGCGCGGTGGTTTCGATGTGCTCCATCCGCTCGGATAGCCCGGCGAGATCGGCGGTAGGGAATGGGATGCCACTCTCATCCGTCGTTGCGCAGGCGGAAACATCGGCACGGGCAATCGTGAACAGGTCGCGCCGGTGCTCACCGACGGCGCGGATCAAGCGGCGCACGCTGGCGTCCGTCCATTCGTCGCTGTTGTAGGCACCGTAGCGCATGTGCAAACCGACCAGTGCCACCACGCGATCTATTTCGTCGCCGGAAAACTTCAGACGGTTCATAACTGTCCGGGCGATCTCCGCGCCGACTTTTTCGTGTTCGTAGAAATGAACGTCGCCGGACTGCGGGTCGACCGTGCGCGTCGCGGGCTTGCCGACATCGTGGAGCAACACCGCGAGACGAACACCCCCGTCGGCGTCCGGCGGCAAATTCGATAGCGCGACCAGCGTATGCTCCCAAACGTCGTACAGATGGAAACGGTTCTGCGTGACGCCCTGCATCGCCACAAGTTCGGGCGCGAATTGCGCTAAAAGCCCCGTCTCACGCATCATTTCCAAGCCGTGCGCCGCGCCCGCCGTCGGAAGCGTTTTCACCAACTCGTCCCGTACACGCTCGAACGAGATCCCGTGCTCCGGCGACAGGCGGAACGCGTTCGACCGGATAGCCGCGAGCGTGCTTTCCTCGACCGCGAAGCCCAACTTGGCGGCGAACCGGGCGGCGCGAAGCATCCGGAGCGGATCGTCCGTGAACGTAATCACCGGGTCCAACGGCGTCCGCAGGAGTTTGACTTGGAGGTCGGCATACCCGCGCCCGGTCGGGTCGGTGATCTCGCCGGTGTGCAGGTTTTCCAAAAACGTATTGATGGTGAAATCACGCCGCAAAGCGTCCGAGGCTATCGTTCCCGGCGTGACGACCGGCTTGCGCGATCCCTGGCGATACGTTTCCTGCCGTGCGGTGACGAGTTCGACCTGTGCGCCGGGATTGTCCGGTCCCGTCCCGCCAACACGCACCATCGCGGTGCCGAACGTGGGAAACTCGACCGGCTTGTGCCACGCGACCCGCTTCTTCCACAAAAGATGGGCGACCCCGGACGCATCACCCTCCAACACGAGGTCAATATCATCAATCGCCGCCGATCCCGGACGGTTCATGAGTTTGTCGCGGACATACCCCCCGACCAGAAATAAACGTCCTTCGTATTCGGTGCCGCGTAACGCGTCGCGCAATATCGGTAGTACGGGGTTTTCCATGGCATTCGTAGACGATTGTACCGCGACGCCAAATCGTTCTTTCTTTTGTGTCGGTACAGAGCACAAAAAATAAAAACTGCCGAAACACCCGGAGGTAGCTCGGCAGTTCAGGAATGAGATGGAGAATGCTACGGCTTGCCGCCCATTTTGTCGTCCATTTTCCCACCCATCTTATCGTCCATCTTGTTGCCCATTTTGTCACCCATTTTCGGCGGCGACATCTTGTAGCCCGCGGGTAATTTCGTCATCTTGACGAGTTTCATACCCTTCATATCCTTCATCGCCATCTTTTTAGCCTGGGCGGGGGTAAAACCCATCTTGGTCGACTTGGAGACATAGATCGGACCAGCCATCTTGTCCATCTTGCCGCCCATTTTGCTGCTACCCATCTTATCGTCCATTTTGCCACCCATTTTATCCTGGGCGATGGCGGGCAAGGCAAAAAGGTTTGCGGAAACGAACAGAGCCGCGAGAGCGGTGGTAACGGTCAGGCGAAATAATTTCATACGAGGTTCCTCCTCCTGATAAATCAGGTGTTCCAATTTAGCGAATGCTTTACGCTACGGTGTCGCCAAAAGAACAAACGAAGGAAACTCGAAAGTTCCGTTCCCGATCATTTATTTCGGTCTCGGGTTGAGGGTTCTGCCCTTGGTCTAACGGAAAACGCCGACGAGGTAGATACCGATATAAGCAAGAATAACAGCCCGTAGGAGCAGGGTCACGGTGCGTGGGTGTTTCCGCGCCATGTACGCGGCGAGAATCAACGTCGGAAGAAATGTCCCGGTTTTGATCAACACAAATATCAGCGGGTGTACATCAAATGTCCAGGCGAGGAGCGGGTTCGCTTCAGTCGCCTGCCCCGTCTTCACCCAATAGATCGTGCTGTACATATCTACGGCACAAAGGATAAGGAGCGTGAGGACTTCCACCGCCGCCGGACGTTTGACGGAGAACGGGCGGGCGATCAATTGCACGAATGCGGCATCCTGAAATTTCCCCGGTCGTAATGCGGGTTGGGCTAGCGTAGACAATGCGTACTCCTCCTCTGGTGTAGAACGGTCCGGCGACGGTTCCATACACTACCGCGCCTCTGCCGAACTTTTCCCCGGATTTGCCGATTTGGAAACGTTGGTCGCGATCTGATTTGCGGGCAGGAGGAACGGACGGTAGCCGATACGGTCTACCGGGCGCATGGGAAGATTCGCGGTCGCCTGATAGCGGGTTTCCGCCGCCACCCAAAGACAGGAGGTGCCGGTAGCCGCGAGCGGTACGGTGGCAGTCATCGTGTTGCTGGCACCACTTTCCGGCGCGGTCAGGAACACGGTTCGTAGTTTGTTTTCATCGCGCAAAAGCAACGTGTAGCGCAGTCGTTTCGGCACCGACGCACCCCGCAGGGAAACCCGCACCGTCAGTTCATTTGACTTCGTGCGTTGCACGGCAATCGCGGTCAAGTCGGCGGAAGGGTCCACGTAGCGCACCACATCATCGCGACGACCGTCTACCGCGACCGTCGTCCAACCCGCGGCTTCTTGCGGAACCGTCGGGGCGTTCATCTCACCGAACAGTTCGTTCGTGCGGATAAACGAGGTCAGGAACCGGCTGCTGATATTCAACTGCGAGACATAGCGCGACAGGGCTTTATCCTTGATCGCACGGGTCTCGTCCGAAAGCATATAGGCGTGCCACGCGGTGTCGGTAGTCACCAGACCGGGGGGCGGCGTGAGTTTCGCGCTCGGTCGCTTTCCCTGCGGCAGGGGCCAGTCCCCACGATGGACGATGTAATAGTGCAGTTTCGCGGTCCGCGCCCAGTGGTGTTGTGGCTCTGTGGTGCAGAGTCGCAACGCCGCCTGAGTAAACGATGCGGCGGCGGAATGGTCTGGGTGATCGTCGGCGGGGTGCGTGACAAAAACATCGGTCGGGCGTACTTTGTCCAGTAGCCGAATCAGATCGCCTTGCAAAAACGCCCCATTGTACGCCGCACGTTTCGTGAAACTCACGGGGTACGGCGAGTGGGTATGCCCGGTGTAGAATGAGCGATACGGGTTCGACGCCGACCAATGCGTTTCCCACATCGGACGCAAGCCACGATCCGGGTATCCGAGGAAGTACATGTCGCCCGGCGCGACGCCGAGCATTTTCGCCGCACGACTGGCTTCGTTTTGTCGCCGCTCCGCGAAACGCACATAATCGGACGGCGAAATATTCATCTCCTTGAGTTCGCGGGTAGCCGCCGCCGGAAACCCATCGCCGTTCGTGAGGAATGCGAGCGAAACGCTTGCCCCTTTCCGGGTCGCGTCCGCGATAAAACCGCCGACAGCGAGTGTCTCATCGTCACAGTGTGGCGCGAGAATCAGGTAACGCTTCCCTTTTTCCGGCGACGGGAAAAGCGGCAGTTCGTCCACCGACAGGGTTTCCGCGTTCTGGTGCAGTCGCAGATAATAGGCGGCGGCGGTGCCGCCGGCAAGGATCGGCGGGAGTAAAAAGAGAACCAGCAACGCCCGTTGCCAGAGTGGTGTGCGGCTTAAACGCGCCGCGAACGATGCCCCCCATCGTGGTTTATTCGTCACGTTCTGCAATCGGTCCAACGAACTCCTTTATTGATCTGATTCCGTTATTGAAATTATCGAACAAAAACTCCGCGCTTCGTCTGTGAAGCGCGGCACCGTTGCAAGAGGACTTGAAAGCGAAAAGCGGAGTGAGTGGGATTCGAACCCACGAGACCTTTGACAGCCTACACGATTTCCAATCGTGCTCCTTCGACCAACTCGGACACCACTCCCTACTCACGCGAAAACGGCACCCTTGTTGCTTTCACGCAAGCATCATTATAGGTGCGCAACCGGTGTCTGTCAATAGCGCGGAACACCGGTCACGCACATTGTGGTCTACGCTGGGTTCGGCACGAATACATCACCGCCGCGACAGGCTTTGAGATAGCGCATCCCCTGCACTTGCCCGGTCACTTCCAACTCGCCTTTGTAAACGGGGTCATGCCACCCCTCGATGTCAATCGCGCCGGTATAACCGAAACGGCGCAGGTCGCTGATAACATCGGTCCAGTTGGTGTCGCCGAAACCGGGCGTGCGGTGGAACACCCACGGCTTCCCGCCCGTGATGCCGTGTTTGGCGACCACATCGCGCAGAACCGTGGCGTCCTTGCCATGGAGATGAAATATCTTGCCGGTAGGAAGCCACTCACGCAGTTGTGGCAGGGGGTCGATCAGTTGCGTGAGTTGGTGGCACGGTTCCCATTCGATACCGATGCTCTCGTCCGGTAGCGCGTCGAACATCAACTCCCACGCGAGCGGGTTGTGGGCGATATTCCAGTCGCCGGTACCCCAACTGCCGCCCATCGGGCAGTTCTCGAACGCGATACGGACGCCTTTATCACTCGCCCGCTTTGCGAGCGGTCCCCACACCTCTTTGTAGCGGGCGATACTGTCCGGGATGCTTTTGCCGCGCACGCGTCCGGTAAACCCGGCGACTATTTTCGCGCCATACAGCGGGGCGGCGTCAATAGCTTGCTCCCAGGCATTCAGTGTCTCGCGGTCGGTGTCGGTGTCGCCCAGTGGGTTCCCGAAAACACCGAGCGAGCTGATGATCGCGCTGTCACCGACCGCCTCCATGACCGACGGCGCGAGTTCGGCGAGATTTTTACCACCGAGTGTCTGCCAGAAGAACAGTTGGAAACTTTCATAGCCGTGTGGCAAAATC
>JACMIS010000247.1 GCA_014381035.1 Armatimonadota bacterium | reverse complement strand
TCGTTTCTCCCCATCCGAACTTGTTTTTCAGACGTATCGTCTCGCGCTCATTGTTCTCACCTTTGTGGTCGTTATCCGAATCCTTTGCGAATATGATTGGTCAACCTCCGCTCTCTATGGGATTGCCACGGTCTGCTCGTTTTTTGTCGGGCAGGGCATCGTAACAATGATGCAAAGCCGACAGCGTGCCGAGCGCGAATCGGTTCGCCAGGAAAGCGATTGGCACTAATCGGATCGTTCTTCGTTTTGTTGGTACCGAACAAGGGTACAGGTATTTTGTCGTAACGATGAAGTTGCACCGAAACAGTAAGGATAAAGCAAAATGAACGAATCACTCGCCGATAAGGCGAAAAAAGCGATTGATAATGTCGCCGGTTATGGCACTGCGGACAAAGCCGAGGGCTCGGTAAAAGAGGCGGTCGGTCACGGACAGCAGGCGGTAGGTGAAGCGACCGGCGACCGAAGTCTGCACGCCGAAGGCACCTCGAACGAAGTCGCGGGCAAGGGGCAGCAGGTTGTCGGCGAGGCAAAAGAAGGCTTGAGCAACATCGCGGAGAACGTCAAAGAGGGTGTCGCAAAAGTCCTGGGCAATGTGAAAGACACGCAACACCGAAACAATAATCCGGTATAATCGAAAACAAACGTGCCAAAAGAAAAATAAACCGAAAGCGACCGGAAGGAATCCGAAGGTACAGCGCGGTATAATACAGGCAGAACGACAAGCGCGAGCGAAACGGTAACACGTCGTTCGCGCTTTTGCTTTGGGAGAAACGCCAATGCCCGATACCGATTTATACGCCGATTACAAACAGGTCCCGGAAACTACGCCGACCGAAACCAAACGCTGGCACCTGTACGGAGCCGGTTTGGAAAACGTCGGCAAGGAGGGCAAGCCCGAAACCGTCTCCCTCCCCGAACCGGGACCGGATGAAATACTCGTCCGCCACGACGCCGTCGGTATCTGCTATTCCGACATCAAGATCGTCAACCTCGGCGCGGACCATCCCCGCCTTGTCGGGCGTGATCTGGTGAAGGAACCGGTCGTGATGGGTCATGAAGTCGCGCTCACGGTCGTCAAGGCGGGCGCGAACGTCGCGGACAAGTTCCACGTCGGCGAGCGGTTCATCGTGCAGGCGGACGTATACTACAAAGGCAAAAACCTCGCCTATGGCTACGCGCTTTCCGGCGGCATGGCGCAATACGGAATCGTCGGTCCCGAAGTGTTGGAAGGCGACGAAGGCTGTTACCTGCTTCCCATCGAAGAGGAGACGGGGTATGCCGAAGCCGCGTTGGTGGAGCCGTGGGCATGCGTGGAAGCCGCCTACCATTGGACGCAAACCGACCGACCGGATCAGGGCGATACGATACTTTATCTTACCAGCGAAAAAATTAAGTCCAGCCCCGGCACTAACGCGGTCACATGGCTTGGTGAGTCGGTGGCGGATTTGAGTGCGGAAACCATCCAACGCGTCGTGTCCGATGACGTTACTCTGACACCCGAGATATTCGCGACCGTTTGTTCGCGATTGACCAAAGGCTCCGTCGTTAAACTAAACAAAGAGATGTCACGCCCCTTCACCGTACCGGTCGATGTGGGTAGGGTTCACTATGACGGCTGGCTGTTCATCGGACCGGACGAGAACACCCGAAACGACCTGAAATCGGGGGGCATTACCTGGTTCATCGGCGCGGCGGGTCCGATGGGGCAGATGCACGTCCAACGCGCCCTCCAACTCCCGAACCCGCCCGCGAAGATCGTCTGCACCGACCGCAACGACAACCGGCTTGCCGCCCTCAAATCCCGACTCGGCGGACTGGCGATGGAACGCGGCGTCGAAATGGTCTATCTCAATGTCCGGGAAACCGCGCCGGATCATGCCGCGCTCGCACCGGACGGCTATGACGATATTGTCGTGATGGTACCGAGCATCGAAGCGATTGAGGACGGCTTCCCGCGCCTCGCCCGAAACGGCGTGATGAACGTTTTCGCCGGGGTCGCTCGCGGCACGATGGCGATGCTGGACATGAGCGACATCGCGCTCAAAAACGTGCGTATCGTCGGCACGTCCGGCTCCTCCATCGAGGACATGCGGCGCACTCGCGACCTGATGGAAGCCGACAAACTGGACACGGGCGGTTCGCTCGCCGCGATTGGCGGACTCGAAGCGTTCCGCGACGGTCTGGACGCCGTGAAAGGCGGGCGATTCCCCGGTAAAACGGTGATCTTCCCGCAGATCGAAAACCTGCCGCTCACCGCGATCCCCGACCTCGAAACCGTGCGCCCGAACGTGTTCGCCAAACTCAAGGACGGGCAGTTCTGGACACAGGAAGCCGAAGCCGAACTTTTGAAGGAAGCGGTGAAGTAGATGCCACTATCTAACCAATCGGCTATCGTTACCGGGGCGGGGCAGGGACTCGGCGAAGCCCTCGCGCTCCGACTCGCCCAGGAAGGTTGCGACGTGCTCCTTGCCGACATCAACGCCGAAAAAGCGGAAGCCGCCGCGCAAAAAATCGCCGCGGAGACGGGGCGAAACGCCGTCGGTTTTCGCTCCGACGTGACCTCCGCCGAATCCTGCGCGGAAATGACGGAACGCGCCGTGTCCGCGTTCGGGAGACTCGATATTTTAGTCGCCAACGCCGGGATATTGAAAGCCGCCGACATCGCCGAAATGTCGCCCGAGGACTTCCGCCGCGTTCTAGAGGTAAACCTGACTGGCTACTTCCTGTCGGCGCAGGCGGCGGCTCGCGTCATGATCGGGCAAAAGTCCGGCTCGATTGTGCAGATCAACTCCAAGTCGGGCAAAACAGGCTCGTTCCGCACTGGGGCGTATGCGGCGTCCAAGTTCGGCGGCATCGGCTTAACG
>JACMIS010000246.1 GCA_014381035.1 Armatimonadota bacterium | reverse complement strand
TCAGGCGCGGAAAAAAGCCCAGCCGTTGCTCCGCGACTACCTCCTGCACTTTCGGCGCAAGTTCTTGCCAGATGTCGAGCACCGGCTCACGGTTCGGCACCCGCTCGTGCAGGAACGTAAGCATGGTTTCCAAGCCTTTTGCTTCGCGGGTGCACGCCGGGCAATTCGCTATATGCGCCGCGACGATCAGACGCCGCGTGTTGTCAATACTTCCCTCTACATATTCCGATAAAAGATCCTGTGCGTGTCGGCACTCCATCGTACCTTCTCCCTGTCCCGTCTCTCCGTAAGAACCACGACTAGGCGTGTTGCTTGACGGGGACGACGGCTTCTTAAACGCAAAACCATTATGGCTCATCGTCCGATACCCCCTTCTAAAAGATCGAGGAACGGCTGGAATCGTTTTTTGAAAACCAGTCGTGCCCGGTGTATTTTTGATTTCACATTCACAATCGAAAGTTCCGTCACTTGCGAGATTTCATCATACGAAAGCTGCTCGAAATCGCGCAAAATCAAAAGCATTCGTGCTTCGGTCGGAAGCGTCGCCAGCACTTCATCCACCACGCGCTGTAATTCCCGCACTTCGGCGAGCTTGCTGACATTCATGTCGTAGTCAATCGGTTCGCAGTTGGGGTTGTCCTCCTGCGACTCTTGCCACGACTCTTCTTCTATAACGTTCTTGTGGCGAATATGGTTCAAGCAAGTATGTCGCGCGATCGTATATAGCCACGTCGAGACTTTGCTATCGCCGCGAAACGACGGTATCGCACGCAGGGCTTTGATGAAAACGTCCTGCGTAATGTCGTATGCGTCTTCGCCGCGCACCATCCGGCACACCATGCTGAAAATCGGCGTCTGATACTTTTTGAACAGTGTCTCGAACGCCTTCGGGTCGCCCGCGAGGTGCGCCCGTACCAACAAAAAATCGGGGTCGGCGGGTCGCCCGGTGGGGGCGATGTCTGCCGGTTTTCCTTCTTTGGCTCCGAAAAAGCCGAACGGACGCCGTGCCGGTTTGGAGGTATCCGTCGGTGAAGGTGTGGTCGTTGCGTTCGCAAAAACCATCTGTAAAGGACTTTCTACCCAGGCAGCTGCCGTCATCGTTTTGTTTGTTTGCGCCATGTCCGCTCTCGATCTGTCTTATATTACGCGCTTGTCCCGATAATTTCGGCTGGACAATGGCTTCCTTCTTGCCCTTTCTGACACGCGACAAGCAACGTCGGTTGCATCCAACGCGGAAATGTTTTACCGCGCAACAACTTTTCTGCATCGGGGTAATCACTACAAAACCGACTGAATATATGGTATTATCCGAAACGGTTATGACAGTCGCCGACCCGAGTGTAGCGCGGAGTGCCATTCCAGGCATCAAACGCGCGGTAAATCCCGAACCGAATAATGCCAATCCGTCCTTCATACGGCGGATCGCTCCGCAGGTTCTGTTCTACGTCGGGCTTTTCGCGGGGTGGTGGCTCTTGGCGGCGCGAAAGATCTGGCCTCCCTATCTCCTCCCGCCCCCGCAAGATGTCTGGCTCTTTCTCACGTCGGCATTGCAGGACGGCACACTTTTGCCCGCGATCGGCACGTCCGCCCTGCGCGGCGCGGTCGGTTACGGCATCGCCCTCGTTTTCGGAACCGTGATCGGATTGCTTCTTGCCCGCGTCAAATGGCTGGATGAGACGATTGGGAGCGCGGTCGTCGGTTTGCAATCCCTGCCGTCTATCTGCTGGTTCCCGCTCGCGTTGATCTGGTTCGGATTGAATGAACGCGCCGTACAGTTCGTAGTAGTGATGGGGTCGCTTTTCGCGGTGATTCTTGCCGTACGCTCCGGGGTTCGCTCTCTTTCCCCACTGACGTTACGTGCCGCCCGCACTCTCGGCGCGACCGGATTCAAACTCTGGGTGTATGTTTTGTTGCCCGCGATCCTGCCTGCGTTTTTATCGGGGATGCGGCAAGGGTGGGCGTTCGCATGGCGCTCGCTGATGGCGGCGGAACTGCTCTCGCAAAGTCTCAAGGCGGGCGTCGGGCACTTGCTGAGCACCGGGCGCGACCTGAACGACATGCCGATGGTGCTTGGCATGATCGGGGTCATTCTGCTCTTCGGTCTCGCGGTAGACCGTGTTCTCTTCGCGCCGCTCGAACGACTCGTCGCCCGTCGCTGGGGAACGGAGGGAGCGTGAGATTAATGGACAGCTGTTCGTGGTTGCTACCCAATTCTGGAAGCCCCCCTGCCCCCAATTCTGGGGGAGCCAGAGGGTATGCCAGTACCACACGCTCGCCCGACGAACGTTTCGCTCCCGCAGTTCTTCTGGCTCCCCCAGAATTGGGGGCAGGGGGGCGGACATGCCGATAACCGTTTCCGAGGTCGGGCGCGAATATCCCGGCGGGATTGTCGCGCTGGAGGCGGTCTCGCTGACGATTCCGGATGGTCAGTTCGTTTCGCTGATCGGACCGTCCGGGTGTGGTAAATCCACACTTCTCGCGATGCTCGCCAAACTGGACGCGCCAACGACCGGCAAAATCACGGTGTCTGGTCGAGTCGGGATGGTTTTTCAGGAGCCAGCATTATTTCCCTGGCGCAGTGTGCGCGACAACGTTTCGTTCGGCTTGCAAATGCAGGGGGTCGGTAAACGGGAGCGCGAAGCCCGCGCCGACGATGCGTTGAAACTGGTGCATCTGTCGCGCTTCGCGAAAGCGTACCCGCACGAACTTTCGGGCGGAATGCGTCAGCGGGCGGCGATTGCCCGCGCCCTGGTCGCCGACCCGGATGTGTTACTCATGGACGAACCGTTCGGTGCGCTGGACGCGCAAACCCGGTCCCTATTACAGTCAGAACTGCTCTCCGTGTGGGAGACAACCCGCAAAACCGTGGTGTTCGTTACGCACGGCATGGACGAAGCACTGACATTGTCCGACCGGATCGTTTTGCTCTCCGCACGACCGGGGCGGATCATCGCCGATATAGCCATAGATGCGCCGCACCCCCGGGACCCGCAAACCGATCCGACCCTGCGAGCCGCCTACGAAACGCTCCGTGACCTGCTCACCAAAGAGGTCGAATCGGTCGCCCGCGCCGAGCACGATGGGGATTGGGAAGGCGTCGACAAGCGAACCGCCGAACCCGATTCCTCCATCGGCGCGGATATTTAGCGAAAGCAGACGTGGAACATCCTCGTTTTGAAATTCTGGTATACTGATGCGAACCTACTTTCGCATTTCGTAAAAAGGATTTCGATGACGACTTTTTCGCGCCAATTCCACAACATTATCCCCTCCTTCCTTTGTTTGACGGGAATCACCATTGTGCTTTGTATCGGGTGCCGGTCCACAGCGGCACAGGGCAGTTCCACCGTTACTCGCTACTCGCCCCTAACCCGTATCCGGTTTTTCCCGGCGACCGGGCAGGCGGCTGGCATGAAGGGCGGGCGATTCACCGGTTCGATCACCAGTGCGACAAACGATTTCGAGGAGTTGGTCCGTATCGAGAAAGACGTTGTCGAGGGGCAGTGGAACGAAGTAGTAGTAACGGGTAAGCCGTTGTATCGCTTTTTGAAATACGAGGCGCAACCCAATACCGGAGCCGCCATCGCTGAAATCGAGTTTTATTCGGGTGATCGCAAACTGACCGGAACCGCGTTCAGCACCGTTCCCGGCGACGGCAAAACGCCCGATGCGGCATTCGACGGCAAGACGGACACGACGTTTAGCGCGAAAGAGGTCAATCAGCAATATGTCGGGATTGATTTAGGGAGTGCGGCGCAGGTTGAACCCGTTGTCCTGTCGCAAAAAGGCGGAACTTACCCGGCACCATTCCGACTGACACTATCCACGCCGACCCCTGGTGCCGCGGTTCGCTACTCGTGGAACGGTGAAGTACCCCGCGAAGATTCCGGAGTGGAGTATAAGGAGCCGGTCGAGATAAAGGAGAGTGGCATCCTGATCGCGCAGGCGTTCGCTCCGGGTCTGACCCGTAGTGTCCCGGTCGTCACCGCGTACCGCATCGGCGCGTCGAACAAGCCGAAACGTCTG
>JACMIS010000245.1 GCA_014381035.1 Armatimonadota bacterium | reverse complement strand
TTGTTGGGGTTTTTGGTTTCTGGGGACCGCCCCGCTACCCAAACCACCCAACTACCCAATCACCTAACCACCCATTCGTCTGATTGCATGATATGCTATTTCATTGCCTTGATCATTGCAAAAACGCCTATGAGTATTTCATTTTCCGGCAAGACTTTGGACGGATCGCTTTTTCCGCCCGAAGTACAGGGGAGTATTCAACTATCTTATTCGCGGTTCTGGCCCCGGCACCGACACGACGAACTGGAAATGAATCTGGTCGAGCACGGGACGGCGCGGTATCTGCTCGCCGACCGGGTCTATGACCTGTGTCCCGGAACCGTGGTCTGGCTTTTCCCCGGTCAGTATCACACGCACACCGACGCGTCGCCGGGATACCGGCACTGGGTCGTGTGCTGTCGTCGCGTTCTCATCGAGAGGATGCAAGCGTGGGGCGAAGCGGTTCCCCCGAGTGACGATGAACCGGAGGGGTCGTTCTGCCGGGTTCTCTCGCCCCCGGACGCGAAAGTATTGTCGGATCTGCTCTATCAGGTCGAGCAGATTCCCGGCGAGGAGACGACGCGGTTTTATACCGGGCTGACGTATGCGTTCGCCACGGCATGGTCCTTGTTCAGTCGCTCCCCACACGGCGAGGGACAGGTATTGCATCCGGCGGTCCGTCAGGTCATCGCACTCCTGCGCCAACCGGAAGGGGACCAACTGACGGTGGACGCGATGGCGCGACGGGTCGGCATCAGCGTTTCCCACCTTTCCCGCCTTTTCCGCGAACAGACCGGTTTCGCGCTGCCGGAGTTCCGCAACCGGGAACGACTGCGCCGATTTCACCGACTGATGACCGAAAACCCGACGCGCTCCCTGCTCGACGCCGCGCTTGAGTCGGGGTTCGGCTCCTACGTCCAGTTCTACCGCGTCTTCTGCCAGGAAATGGGCGTGTCACCGGTTGCGATGTATCCGGTTCGGGTGAAACCACCGAACCTACTTCCGCGCCACCGAAGCCGTCCCTGACGACGCGAACACCGTCTCCCGCCCACCGCGCAGGAACCGGGCGAACGCTTCTGCGGTGTCGGTCTTGCCGACCGGTTTCGTTACCGGTTTGCCGTTCGCGTCCAGCACGGCGTAGAGTGGCAGTTCCACGGTTCCGAATGTCTTTTCCTGATACGCTTGAAGAGCAGGTCCGAGTTTGCGGTCGTCCGTGATCAGGCGCACCCGCACGAACTTGGACAACTCCTCGTTCACCAGCGGCTTCGGGAAGATGTTGCGTTCCATCCAGCGGCAGTTGGTGCAGTTGTGCCCCGTAAAGTCAATAAAGATCGGCTTGTTCTCGGCTTTCGCCTGTGCGAGTCCGGCTTCCAAACTATCCAGGTACTCCAGTTCACCTTCGCCCTGTTTCGCGCCGATGCCGTAGTCAGTCGGCGGTAGGTACGCCACGGTGAATGAGTCGAGCGGGCGACCGGTCAAGCCGTACACGCAGTAGACACCGATGGCGAGGAACACGGCGGCGAAACTGCCCCGGAGCGGTGTCGCGGGAGCGTCCGGCGCGCTCCAGCCGATGCGGAGCAGTCCGAGTAGCCAGAAACCACCGGCGAGGAATACTATCGCCCACAGACCAAGGATCGTTGCCTCGTTCAGGATTTGTAACCCCCACACCTGATCCGCGCCGGAAATAAACTTCACGGCGGCGGCGAGTTCGATCCAACCCATCGCCCCCTTCACCGTGGACAGCCATGCCCCCGATTTCGGCAAGCGTGCCAGCAGCGACGGGAACAGGGCGAGGACAAAGAACGGTAATGCCAGAGCCAGCGCGAACGTCGTCATGCCGAGGATCGGACGCACCCACTGCGAGCCGGTCTGCGCGGACGCGGCGGCGACCAGAACGGTCCCGATGAACGGTGCGGTACAGGTGAACGCCGCGATAACAAACGTCAGTCCCATTCCGAGAACACCCCAGTTCGTCGCGTTCTTCGCCGCGCCGGGACCATTCCCGTTCGTCAGTTTTTGCAGGAACGCGGGCGGCTTGATCTCGATCACTTCCAAAAGCGACAGCGCGAAGACGATAAACAAGATGCCGAAGCCGAGGTTGACATACGGGTTCGATGCCAGCTGGTTCGCGCCCGCCGCCCCGACCGTCGCCGCAAGCACCGCGCCAATCGCGGTGAACGCCAGCACGATCCCGAGGCAGTACAACGCGGCGAGTTTGACCACGCCGCCCTGTTTCGCCTCGCCGTTCTCGGTAGTCACCTGTTTGGTGAAAAATGCCAGCGTGACCGGGATCAGCGGAAACACGCAGGGTGTCACCAGCGCGACCAGCCCCGCCCCGAACGCCGTCGCGAGAAACGCGCCGATGCCGGAGTCAGGGGGCCGGTTGGCAGGGACAAGGGCAGGAGACAAGGTACCCGCGGACGCGGTGGGCGGGGACACGGCACTATCCCCTGACTCCCCCGCGACCAAAAACTCTTTTCGCGCCGCACCCGCCTGCACTTTGATTGCCGGGACCGATACCACGACCTCTTTCGGCGGCAGACAGGCTTTATCGGTACACGCCATGAAAAAAACGGACGCGGACACAGGAACACTTCCCGGCTTGGCGGTCTTCGGTACGGAAAGTAGCTGCGTGAACACCGGAGCACCTTCATGCATCCCGATCTGCAAACCGAAGTTCGGATCGTTGACGATCTCGGGCTTGGATTCGACCGGCTTCCCGAACGCGGTGAAACCTTTCGCGGCGACCATGATCTCGGTCGCCTGCGGTCCGTCCTTGACGGGCTTGATGCTGTAAATGTGATAGCCAGGCTTGACGTTCGCGGTGATACGGACCGCGATCTTCTCCCCGGCACGTGCCGCCGGGCGCGAAAGTCCGCCACTCCACGTGACGACGGGAATCTTCTGGGCGTTCGCGGGATACGCAACGACAAACAGAACCACGAGCATCCAGGCGATATTCAAAACGCGAAAAGGTGTAGCCATAATCATTTACTCGAAGACGACACGTTTCGATGTCGCATTTATCTTTCTCTTTATACCAACCACGGAGCGGAAAAGTTCGTTGCAGGAATAATCTTCCTACTTCTTAGCTTTTTTGTCCTTCGCGGACGGCGCCAAC
>JACMIS010000244.1 GCA_014381035.1 Armatimonadota bacterium | reverse complement strand
TGTCAATCGAGACGTTGTAATCCGGCGCGTTGACCGGTGTGCAACTTTCGCCGTATAATGCGGTCAATTAACAGCGGTACGCAACCATTCATAGCGTACCGCTTTTTCCGTTGTTTGTTTGGAAGCACCGACCGAAACTTATGGCAACCGCAACCCGCCCCCGCTCCGACTCGCCGCGCAAACCGCGCCCCGCGCCCGGCAAAGAAGCCGACGGTCCGGCACCGCCGCGCCGGGTCAAGCCGGTCCGCGCCAATACCCGCTTATTTTACGACATCGCAGGAATTGCGCTGGTCGCGGTCGGATTGGTTCTGCTGGCGACGCTGATGATGCCGATGTCGAGCGGCGAGAACGTGTTCGGGCGGGCGACGATCCACGGGATGCGCCTGATGGTCGGGCAGGGCGTCTGGCTATTCCCGTTTCTGCTGACGATCACCGGGGCGATGCTCGCGCTCGGCAAGTCGCGCTCCTGGGACAACGCCGCCGGTCTGCTGATGTTGTTCCTAGTGTTTGTGACCTGGTGGCATCTGGGGCATGTTCCGATTGCCGGACAGTTTGCCGCCGAGCATCTTCTCAACTATGGCGGCTACGTCGGCGCGGGGCTGTCGTGGGTACTTCGTGTCGCGGTCGGCACGATTGGCGGGCACATTACTCTGTGTGCCCTTACCGTCGGTGGTTTGATCTATCTGTTCGATGTGCCGCTCCCGGTGATCGCCGGTCCTATCGAGCGGTTTATCGGACACAGCCGGGAAGTCGTGAGCGAGGCGGCACGTCAGGCGGCGGAGGACACGAAGAGCCGGACCGAGGAAGCCCGTGTGCGCCGCGAAGCCGAACGCGAAGCGCGGGAAGCCGAGCGTGAGGAGAAGCGCAAAGCCGCCTTGCCGGACGCGCCCCGCGCCCACCACACGAAAGAACCCCTTGAAGCGCAGGCGTCGTCCACCCCGACCATGTTCCGCCGCCGAACCCCGGAACCGGAGATTGAGGAAACGGCGGACACGGACGACATGCCGATGCCACCGGGGCGGAAAGTGGACGTACTGGCGCGGAAGGTCAGCCCCCCCGCCCCCAATTCTGGGAGAGTAAGAAATGGGGAGAGTGGCCAGTCGTCCGAGTCTAACGCTCCGGTACTTCCCTCTGGCTCCCCCAAAATTGGGGGCGGGGGGGGCGTTCCGCCGAAAGTGACACCACCCGATGGTGTCTTCACCCTACCGCCGCTCGACCTGCTGAGAGAACCCGAACCCGTCGCTGCGCAGGACGAGTCCGACGCGGTGGAGAAGCGCGAAACGCTGCTGCAGACGCTGGAAGATTTTGGCATCGGTGCGGAGATTTCCGATGTCGCGCAGGGACCGGTGATTACCCGCTACGAAGTCGCGCTGGAGCGGGGCATCAAGGTGTCCAAGATCGTTTCGCTCGCCGACAACCTCGCGATGTCGCTCGCGGCGATGGATGTTCGAATCGAGGCACCGATTCCGGGCAAGTCGGCTATCGGCATCGAGGTCCCGAACAAGATCCGCCAGGCGGTGACTTTGCGCGAGGTGATCGACCGGGCGGAGTTTCGGAACGCGCCGGGGAAGTTGACGTTCGCGCTCGGCAAGGACGTGACCGGGGTGTGTCGCTACGCGGATCTGGCGAAAATGCCGCACCTGCTTATCGGCGGTTCGACCGGCTCAGGGAAATCGGTCGGGTTGAACACGCTCATCTGCTCGCTTCTGTACCGCTGTACACCGCGTGATCTGAAACTCCTGATGATCGACCCTAAAAAAGTCGAGTTGTCGCTGTACGAAGGAATCCCGCACCTCGCCGCGCCTGTCATCACGAACGTCAAGCAGGCTCCGTCTATCTTCAAGCAGGCTCTGCGCGAGATGGAAACGCGCTACGACAAGTTCGCCAAAGCCGGGACGCGCAACATCGAGGGATTCAACGCGAAGGCGGCTTCCGAAGAGGAAAAACTGCCGTACTGGGTGCTGATCGTGGACGAGTTAGCGGACCTGATGATGCAGTCCGGTCCCGAGATCGAGCAGGCGATCTGCCGCCTCGCGCAACTTTCCCGCGCGACCGGGATTCACCTCGTGATCGCCACACAACGACCGTCGGTGAACGTCATCACTGGACTGATCAAGGCGAACGTTTCCTCGCGGATCGCGTTCGCGGTCAACTCAGCGGTGGACTCGCGCACGATTTTAGACAGCACCGGAGCCGACCGGCTGATCGGGCGCGGCGATATGCTGTTCATGCCAATGGACGCGCCGAAACCGATGCGAATCCAGGGCTGTTTCGTTTCCGAAGCCGAGACCGAGGAGTTAGTCAACTATCTGAAAGCGCAGGGTGCGCCGAAGTTCGACGTTTTGCCGTCCACGCTGGCGATGGTGGAGGAAGACGAATCGTTCACTTCCGACATGACCGACTCGGAGGACGAACTGTTCGAGCCCGCCGTGAAGTTAGTCGTGACCAACGGACAGGCGTCCACTTCGATGTTGCAACGGCGGTTCAAAGTCGGCTATACCCGCGCAGCGCGGCTCGTGGATCTGATGCAGGAGCGCGGCATCGTCGGACCGCTCGACGGGGCGAAGCCGCGCGACATTCTGATGAGCCGCCCCGAAGTAGACGCGATGTTCGGCGGCGCACCGCAATTACAACCCGACTTGCCGTTCGACGACGGAGAGGAGTAAAACGTATGGCGACGCTGATAGCCCCCTCGTTCCGGGGTGTGGCGAACGAAGTAATCTACCCGGAAAGCGACGGTAAGCCGATGGCGGATAGCATGATTCAGGCGCAGTAGATGACGCTGATCCTGGAAAACCTGACGGACTGGTATAAAGACGACCCGAACGTTCTGGTCGCGATAGATTTGCTCTGGTACCCGGTGGAAGGCAGGCCGGAAATCACGCTCGCCCCGGATGTGATGGTCGTGTTCGGACGCCCGAAGTTTCCGCGCCCCTCCTACAAACAGTGGGAGGAAGACGGAGTCGCGCCGAAGGTCGTTTTCGAGATCATTTCCGGTAGCAATTCGGTGCGCGAAATGTTCGACAAGACGGCGTTCTACCAGCGGCACGGGGTTGAGGAGTGTTATCTGTATGACCCGGAAACCGGCGGACTGGAAGTCGTTTCATTCGCCGGCGGAGGAATGCGTTTTTGCCCCATCGAGGATGAATGGACCAGTCCGCGCCTCGGCGTGCGTTTCGTGCCACAACCGCGTGCGCCGATGGAACTGTATCTACCAAACGGCAAGCCGTTCCGAACCCTGAACGAAGAACGAAGGGCCCTGGAGTACGAGACGGAGCAGACCCGGCAAGCACGCGAGCGGGCGGAAGCCGAGCGGGACGCGGAACGATCCGCACGAGAGCGACGCGATGCCAAACTGCGTGAACTCGGCATTGATCCCGACACGCTGTAGTCCGCGCTTATAGCCCGATCAAGCCGAAGCTGAGCGAGAACTGCCCGCCCAATTTGCGGTAGCCGAAGCGTGGCTCCAGACTGCGCCCGCGTATGCCGACCGTGACGCCGTAGTCGAAGAGCCGTGCTTGCTCCAGATCGTAGCGCACGAGAAGCGCGGCGGTAACGCGGCGAGAGACGCGCCCCTGTACCAATCCCTGTGCTTCGCTTCGGGTGTCAATCTGGTCGAAGAAGAACGGCGTCCTGCCCGTCGGTTCCCGGCGATAGATCGCCCCGCCAATCTGAGTGCGGCGGTCAACGATGTACGAGGCGGCGAACCCGATCTCCGGCACCCGGTAGGTGTCGCCATTGCCATAGCGGAACTGCCGGTAGGAGAGATGCGACCGGACGAGTATATTATTGCCTACCAAGATCGGTAAGACATTCACGCCGACTTCGCCCCCGGTACGGTTCGCATTGACCGTCGTGGGGGTGTCGTCATCGCCCTCGGCGATGGTGAGACGGTTTTCGCGGTAGTTGCCGGTGGAAACATCCGCCAACAGCGCGAGTCGCGGCGAGCGCAGATAGTTTCGTGCTGCCTCGTTCGTTTCAAAGACGTTCCCGCCATTCGGGTTTGTCCGGTTGAGCGGGAGCGCGGCGGTGAAGTTCGCTTCCGGTCTGCGGGCGAGAAGCAAGTTCCCCTGACGCTTGAGACCGACTTCTTCCTTGCCCGAAAAGGACGCGGACAAGGCGGCGAACCGTGCCGATTCTTGCAGGGGGCGACCGACCGATTCGGTGGTCCCGAGGAGCGGTTCGAAATCTAAAACCGGATCTTTCCCGGGCGACGGTTGCACCGTCAGAAAACGGCGAAGCGGCGACGGCTCTTTTTCCGCTGCTTCCGGCTCCTTGATCTCTTTTTTTGTGTTCTTTTCCGATGCGGCATTGAAGATCGAGTCCCGTCCGCGACGCCGCAGAAACGGGGGAGGGGTGTTCGCGGTCCCGAGCAAGTCGTAGTTTGCGGAAAGCAGATACTGGGGACCGTTCTTCGTGGGAAAGAACACCTGTGCATCCGCCGTAGCGTTTCGTGCCAGAGTCCACGTATTGCCGAGACCGAACGCGAAACCGCTGATACGGCTGATTTTTATCTGGAGGGGGATTTGTGGAATATCAGACTGACGGGGACCGTACCGTTGGAGAATCCGGTAACGCGGCAACGTCAGTACCCGCTGTCCGTAAACATAGAAACGAACATCGGAAAGTTCGGTGTATCTGCCCTCTACAAAGCGCACTTCCCGCGCCAGTAGTCGCAATTCGCCGCGTGCTTCGACGTCCGGGGCGACCACGGCGCGAGACGCCCGCAGAACCCCGTTTACCTGTTCGATCCGCTCTCCGGCGATGGAATAGGGCGGCGAGACGACAACGCCGTTTTGCACCACGAACGTCCCCGTCTGTAAAAAAAAGGTGATCGCGGAGCCACGTATCGTTTCAATGCCGCGCACCAGCACGATATTGCCGCTCGCCTCGATATTCCCTAGATTTTCATCGTAGGAGATCCGGTCGGCGCGGAGAGAAACGTCGCCCCATAAAAGTCGTACATCGCCGGTAAACTCGGTACGTTTCGCCGAACCGACTCCGTTCTCGTTGCTTTGCAGTATGGTTTTGATCTGTCCATATTTGACCGTGAACGGAGGGAGCGGCTCACCCTTCGGTATGGCGGGAATGGCTTCTTGTCCGACGGAAAGGGAGGGGATGACGAAAAGGGGCAACAACGGGCTTATGTGGTCTCCAGAGCAATCATTGTGACGACACTCAGTATAGCATAGTTGCGGAAACCGGAACGAAAATCGCCCCCGTGCAAAAGTGTACGGGGGCGATTCTCAAAAACAATCGGCTACTTCTTAGCGCGTCGTACCAGGACGACACCCATGGTGCCGACTATTGGCAGAATCAGGGCGAGTGCTGACGGCTCCGGCACAG
>JACMIS010000243.1 GCA_014381035.1 Armatimonadota bacterium | reverse complement strand
CTCGCCGACGGATCGGTGCCGCCGGGGTCGGTCCTCCACGGCGTCGCCGACACGGGGGTCCCGTTTCGGGAGGTCGCCGGAATAATCGCCGAGCGGATGGGACTGGGACCCGCCGAATCGCGTGGGGCGAATCATTTCGACTGGTTCGCCATGTTTGCCGGGATCGACAACCCGACGACGGCAGTCCTCACCGAACAACGGACCGGCTGGAACCCGACCCGGACCGACCTGTTGTCCGATCTGCGCAGTCCGGCTTACGACGACGTTTTCGGCGGCAGCCACCCGTGACGGATCGGGAGAGTGAGCCGTGACCCGAACATAAAGACGACCGGGCGGGGGCAACGAAATCGTCGCCCCCGCCTACCTTTTTAACGCGAGTTCGGGTTGACCGGGACCGTTGTACCACTCGTTAGCATCGTTCGTCCGCCCCATCGGGGGGTTGTCACCCACCGGTAAAAGCCTCCGGCTGAGGACGCTCCGCCACCCAGAGGGGACCCGGGCAAGCATAAAACGTTCGGCAATCCCGCGAACGTTTCGCTCTGCATTTGTGCGAACGCGGAGCGTCCTTAGCCGGAGGCTTTTACCGGTGGGTGACAACCCCCGAGAGACACCGGCTTATCCCGAAGTTCAGGGTGGACGGCGTCAACTATTCGCACCCATGCCGGACACCCTCTCCGCGATCAGGTCGCGCATGCGGATCGGACGACGACCCAGTAATTGCTCAAGCGTCGGATCGACGGTCGCGAATTCGCCGTTCCGGCTCGCAACGTAGAGACCCAGCGCGATGTTCGCGGCCGGGCTCGGTGCCCCGCGTGCCACCATCTTCGCCCGTAGTTCCTCGTCCGTGATCGTTTCCCGGCGGACGGGACGCCCCGACACTTCCGACGCGATCCCCGCTAGGTCGGCGAGATCCAGTGCCTCCGATCCGGTGAGCGGCGGTGTCGGTCCGTCGTATCGCCCTTCGTCCGCCAGAACGAGTGCGGCTGCCTCGGCGAGATCGGCGTGCGCCGTCCAGGAAACCTTGCCGTCCGTCGGTGCCGCGAGTACGCCCGTTTCCAGCGCATCGCCCATCAGCATGATGCCGCTCGCCGCGTAGAAACCGTGGCGGAGCGCGGTCCACGCCAGCCCGGACTCGCGTAGCATGTTTTCGGTCGCGGCGTGATCGAGCATCGGGGGGAACGCGGAGGCGTCGCTCGCCGCCATGTGGCTGGTATAAACGATCCGCCGTGCGCCGACAGCATGTGCCGCTTCGATTGCCGAGCGGTGCTGGGCAAGCGTGTCCCCGCCGGAGGCGCGAGCGTTGGACGAGACGATCAGTACCTGCGTCGCCCCCTCGAAAGCGTGCCGCAGACTTTCGGGTTCCTCGAAGTCGCCTTGACGGACCCGCACGCCGAGTGCTTCCAGATCGGCTGCCTTCTTCGGATCGCGGACGCTGGCACCCACCTGGCTCGCCGGAACGCGACCGACAAGGTTCTCAACGATTGCACGGCCGAGTTGCCCCGTGGCTCCGGTAACAATAATCATAAACGACTCCTTTAGATGACGATCTCACATCGTCGCGGTTGATTTTCGGTGATAACATAAAAATGTTATCACTTAAAATCAGTGATAACAAGTATCTGCTATCATTGGAAAGGACTTTTATTTTTTCATCATGGATGAGCCGAACATGATTGCCGATGACGCACAGGCGGACGACGTTCGCAAGCGCATCGTCGCCGCCGCCGCCGCGTTGATCGCCTCCGGGGGGCGCGATGCGGCGACCACGCGTGCCATCGCCGCCGCCGCCGCCGTGCAGGCACCGACGATCTACCGTCTGTTCGGCGACAAGCGCGGACTGCTCG
>JACMIS010000242.1 GCA_014381035.1 Armatimonadota bacterium | reverse complement strand
TTGACGAATTCGCGCACGTCGTCTTACTGCCCCGCAGAACAGAGTAGCACGTTGCGCGACGAGATGATCTTGGCGTACTCCGCCATGAAGATCTTTCCGGGAGGGCGCAGATCAAACTCGGAAGTTTTTTCCTGGAAGAATTCGCGGTGAACACGGGTCCAGACCAACCGACCGTCGGTGTCAATGTTGACTTTGCAGACGCCGAGTTTTGCCGCCGGAAGGTACTGATTAGCGTCCACGCCCTTCGCGCCTTTCAGCGTGCCACCCGCCGCGTTGATGCGCTCGACTTCCTCTTGTGGAACCGATGAGGAGCCATGCATGACGAGCGGGACGCCGGGAAGCAGATCCTGGATGGCTTTCACGCGGTCGAAGTGAATCCCCTGTCCGCCCGCGAACTTGTAGGCACCGTGCGACGTTCCGATGGCACATGCCAGCGAATCACAGCCGGATTGTGCGACGAACTCCTTCGCTTCCTCGGGGTCGGTCAGGTTCGCGTTCTTTTCGTCTACCGCGATGTCTTCCTCTACTCCACCCAGCATACCGAGTTCGGCTTCTACCGAAATGCCCTTGGCATGAGCGGCGGTCACGACGCGCTTGGTAGCCGCGACATTTTCCTCGAATGGGTCGTGGGAAGCGTCAATCATCACGGACGAATAAAAGCCGGATTCGATGCACTCGTAACAGGTTTGTTCATCACCATGGTCGAGGTGGACGGCAAAAACCGCATCGGGAAAAATATCCGCGGCGGCGCGAATCATCGCCTCCAACATCCGCTTGTCGGTGTATCCACGTGCACCCTTTGAAATCTGAATAATAAACGGGGCTTTGCTATCAATGCAGCCACGGAAAAGACCCATAATCTGCTCGGAGTTGTTGATATTGTAGGCTCCGAGGGCATATTTGCCATACGCATGGGCGAAAAGTTTCTTTGTTGGGACGATCATAAAGCAGGTCCTGCTCTCCTAAAAAGTGTGAAAGTATGGAATCGTTTTAGTGTAACCGGCGTGCTTTGCTTTTGTCAAGGCGAGACGGTTGGTTCGTTTTACGCTCGCACTTCGCGACAACTGCGCTTCATTTTAATCACTGGTGTTTAAAGGGTTCGCCGTTACCGTATCCAGAATCGCGCCGAGTGCTGAAGTGCGAGTGGTTTGATCGCCGCTTAAAATCGTCGATCTCAGGCACTGATGAGGATCTCATTTGCACAATGTTGACGTTGTGCCTGTATAATAGATGCAACAAACTGCGCCAAAAACCATACTGCGCCAAAACAGAGACAACGAAATATTATGCGAAAACAACAGTCCGAATCGAATTCAACAACGCAGTCGTCGGACGATACCGTATTGTCACGGCGACGCTTCGTCGCACTGAGTGTTGCTGGTTTGGGGGGGATCGCCTTACCCTCAAGCTGCACCGCAGTTCAGGGAGACGCCGACCCTGAGCAGGTGAACGCCGAACCGACGCAGGTGAAAGCCGAACCGAAGACCAGTAAAACCCCGGACAAAAAAATCACGACGCGGACCGTTGTTAAGAACCGTGCTCCGCTACAGGATGTGCCGTATGTCGCATTGCCATTGGGAAGCGTGGAGGCGCGCGGTTGGCTCCTGCGTCAGTTGGAGCTACAACGTGACGGACTGACAGGCCATGCCGGGGAACTGCTCCCGGCAGCGAAAGACGACAGCGCGTGGCTGGGCGGCAAAGGAGAGGACTGGGAAAAAGGACCGTACTATATAAAGGGTTTGGTACCCCTTGCTTACACGCTGGATGACTCTGGCTTGAAAGCGAAGGTGCAAAAGTGGGCGGACGCGATACTTGATAGCCAGCGCGAGGACGGCTTTTTCGGTCCCAAGACGAACGACGACTGGTGGCCGCGTATGGTGGCGACATATCTACTCCGCGATTATGCGGAAGCGACCGGCGAAACGCGCGTCGTGCCGTTCCTTACTAAATATTACCGGCATATGGCAGCCAATCTTCCCAAACGCCCCTTAAGAGAGTGGGGGAAAGCGCGTGCCGGTGACGAAATGGACACCGTTTTCTGGCTCTATAACCGCACGGGTGATGCATTCCTATTGGGCGTCGCCGACCTGCTCGCACAACAAGCGTATGCGTGGCGTGACATCTTCACGCAAAATCGCTTCCTGGAGTTCGGAGAAGATTTTCACCCCAAGCACAATGTCAACGTGCCGCAGGCGATGAAGTTACCGCCAGTATATTGGCAACGCTCCCACAACCCCGCCGACCGAGCGGCGTTCAATCTTGGCGCGAAGAACCTGATGCGTGATCACGGACTTGCCATGGGTATCAACTCCGGCACCGAATTTTTGGCGGGGCGCAGTGCCGCACAGGGGATCGAACTATGTTCTATTGTGGAGCGAATGCTCAGCGACGAAACCGCGATGCGCATCCTGGGTGACGCTACCATCGGCGATAATCTGGAGCAACTTGCTTTCAACGCGCTTCCTGCCGCACTGTCTACCGATATCCGGCAGCATGTTTATTTCACTCTCCCCAACAATCCCACCGCGCCCCGCGGCAAGGTCGGCTTCACGCAAGACTATGACGACGCCCGAACCCCCGCCCCGATCTCCGGCTTCCCTTGCTGTTGCTATAACTTCCACATGGGCTGGCCCAAGCTCGCGCAGAACGCCTGGGCGGCAACGCGTGACGGCGGGCTTGCCGTCATGGCATACGTTCCTTCCGAGGTGACAGCGCAGGTCGCGGGTGGTGCCGTGGTGACAATCACGGAGGAAACGGACTATCCCTTCAATGATACGATTCGTCTCCGAGTGAGCACGCCGAAAAAGGTACGTTTCCCGCTGGCGTTGCGCATCCCGGCATGGTGTAAAAATCCGTCGGTCTCCGTCAACGGGAAAGCGCAGCCACCCACAAAACCGGGAACCTTCGTCCGTCTGGACCGGGAATGGGTGACCGGCGACGAGGTTGTGTTGCGCTTCCCCATGAGTGTGCAAACCATACCGGGCGTCAACAATTCCGTTGCGGTGTGGCGTGGTCCCCTACTCTACTCGCTAAAAATCGAGGAAAAGTGGAGCGCATTCGCGAAAGGCAATGTGGACGGGTTTGACTCCTACGAGGTGACCCCAACATCCGATTGGAACTACGCTCTGGTCCTCAGCGAGCAACCGCAAGCCGCGTTTACGGTGCAACAAAAGCCGATGCCGCCCAACCCGTTCGATCCAGCGCAAGTACCGGTTCGTTTACAGGTTGCTGCGAAAACTATTCCGGATTGGACACTGACCCGCGATGGACACGTCGCTTTCGACCCGCCGGTCAGTCCGGTTGCTTCCTCAGCACCGACGCAAACGGTAACGCTCGTGCCGTCTGGCGCACAGATGCTACGTGTTTGCAACTTTCCGGTGATCGGCACGGCCACCCCAGTAACGACGCGTTTCCGGGATGACTTCGCGGATGGGCACTTCGACAATTGGGTGACGTATGGCGGCGGTTGGCTGGTCAATAAAGGAACGTTCGGTCCGTCCCCGGACGCCACATCAAGCAAAGCCGTGGCAACAAAAACGCGGTTCCGCGACTTTACCTACGATGCCGATGTGACGGTCAGCGGCACGGGCGACGCGGGATTGATTTTCCGTGTCACGAAAGCGTCCATCGGGGCGGACGATTACAACGGCTATTATGTCGGTCTGTCCGCAACCGCGGGTCAGGTGACGATTGGCAAAGCGGACGGTAAGTGGACACCGTTGAAAATGACAACGCTCCCTATTGCGGCAAACCGTCCTCATCATGTGCGTATCGAGGCGCGTGGTGCGTTGTTGCGGGTGTTTGTCGGCAACACGGCAAAACCGCTCCTTGAAGTGACAGACAACTCGTTCGCGGAAGGCGCGGTCGGCGTGCGGCAGTACGGTGCCAAGCCGGAACAGGCACAGTCTGCGTTCTCCAAAATCAATGTCGTCGCTTCTTAGTGTTACAATGCAGCATGCCGAACCCGAAACTGGCGTCTTTCGACCGCGATGGTTTTGTCATTGTGCCTGATGTTCTGCCGACGGACTTGCTCCTGCAACTAAACGAGGCGTTTTCCGCGCCTATCGAAAGCGGTCTGGGCGGTATCCGCAACGTCTTGACGACGCACGGGGTTGCGAGGGCAACCGCGACCTCGGGCACGATTCAACAGTTGTTGCAGACGGTCACGGGCGAGGGAGCGTTCTTTCCGGTACGCGGTATTTTATTCGACAAAACAGCCACGCCCGGCGGAGTGAACTGGAAAGTGCCTTATCATCAGGATTTGAGCATCGCGGTTCGGGAGCGACCACTCGCGCCAATCCCCGCATACGAAACGTGGTCCATTAAAGAGGGTGTAGTACACGTTCAACCACCGGTCGTCATTCTTGAACAATTGGTAACAGTACGTCTACATCTCGACCCATGCGACGCCCAAACGGGGGCGTTGCGTGTTCTTTCGGGCACTCATCGGCGCGGGAGGCTGTCCGCAAGTGAAGTCGCGCAGTGCCGAGCGGCAATGATGGAGACCGTTTGTGCAGTACCCGAGGGTGGAGCAATGGTATTTCGCCCACTATTATTGCACGCTTCGTCTCCCGCCACGCGTCCCGGCGCGAGACGCCGCGTTCTGCATATCGAGTTCGCTCCGGTTGATATTTCTTTACCGCCCGGAATTTTCTGGCTTGAGGAAGACTTTCGCCGGTAAAATCCGCGAACCAAATTCCCGCGACTGATGTTAGCATCGGAGTAGCAACAGACAAAATAACGTAATTGTTGATACAGGTGGGTATAACGGGAATGCGTAACAACCAGAACATGCATGGTTCCGACGCTGGAAACGGGAGTAGAATCGGTTTTATGCAGGGGCTAATAGGTATCCGGGGTAAAGTTCAGGAAGTCTGGTCAGCGGCAACAAACCTGTTACCGACTCCGAAAGGATCGGACAACGCACCGTGCGACGAAAGTGAGTTTTCGCTCCTGCGCGAAACTGCCTCAGTCGCGCCGGGGCTTTCCGCCGCTTATGAACATTGCCGCAAAATCAATGCCCATTACGGCAAAACCTATTATTTCTCGTCCAGCTTTTTCCCCGCCAATGTGCGTCCCGCTGTCCACGCCCTGTATGCATGGGTGCGCTATCCGGACGAGTGGGTGGACAATCCGAACGGATTAACGGTTCCCGAGCAAGCCGATAAGCTCCGTCAATGGCGCGATGCGACCGCAGATGCGATAAAGACCGGTTCGTCGGATCATCCGGTTCTTGCCGCGTGGGCGGATTCGGCGCGTCGCTACGAGGTTCCAGCACAATTCATGCGCGACTTTTTAGACGCCATGGAGATGGATCTCACTGTTTCCTGCTACGAGACTTTTGATGATCTGCAAAAATACACGTATGGCTCAGCCAGCGTCGTCGGGCTGATGATGTGCCGATTAGTGGGATGTGACGATCCGGCAAGTGTTTCCCATGCCACTGCGCTCGGTTTGGGGATGCAACTGACGAATTTCCTGCGCGATGTCGGCGAGGATGTTACCGGGCGCGGGCGCATTTACCTGCCTATGGAGGACATGGTACGTTTCGGTGTTTCCGAGGAAGACATTCGGCGCGGCGTAGTGACCGAAAACTTCGTCGCCCTACTCCGGTTCGAGATCGCCCGCACCCGCGAAATCTACGAGCACGCGGACGCCGGTGTCCAATACCTTCCCCAATATGCGCAACTCCCGGTGCGCCTCGCCCGCGTTCTCTACTCCCGCATTCTGGACAAGATCGAACAGAACCGCTACGACGTGTTTACGAAACGTGCCCGCGTCCCTACCTGGGAAAAACTGCTGACGCTCGCGGTTGAACAGCAGCGGGCGAACGGGAGTGGACGGTGACTCGCTCTCATTTGCCACCGCTACCGTTGCGCCGTACACTGATCTCAGACAAAGTGTATGAAACGAATCGTTCTCAAGGTCGGTACCTCTACTCTTACCCATTCGACACATGGCGGACCCGACCGCGTGTATATTAACGCCCTCGCCGCGCAGATCGCCGCGCAGATCGCCGCCGGACGCGAAGTTGTACTGGTATCGTCGGGGGCGATTCGGGCAGGCGCGGCGCGATTGAACCTTTCGGAGAGTCCACGCTCTCTGCCGGATAAGCAAGCGGCGGCGAGCGTCGGTCAGGGCGTTCTAATGGGTTTGTACGCCGACATCTTCGCCAACTACAATCTCGCGGTCGGACAGGTGCTTTTGACCCGCGATGATCTGCGCGTCCGCTCGCGTTATCTCAACGCCCGAAATACGTTCGAGGCTCTGTTTCGCATGGGGGCGGTTCCTATCGTGAACGAGAACGACACCGTTGCTGTGGACGAGATTAAAGTCGGTGATAACGATACCCTCGCCGCATTGGTCGCCTCCCTGACCGACGCGAACGGTTTGATCATTCTGTCCGACATCGCCGGTCTGTACGACCGTAACCCGGCAATCTTCCCGGATGCGACGTTGGTCGAACGGGTGGATCGGTTGGACACCGCGACGATGGCGATGGCGGGCGGCGCAGGGACTCCCGGCGGCACGGGCGGGATGCGCACCAAACTCTCGGCGGCGCGAATCGCGACCGCGTCCGGTGTTCCGATGTGGATCGCAAATGGTCAACGGGCGAATATTATTGCGGATTGCTTGAACGCTGTTCCCGGTGCCGGAACCTATTTCGCGCCCCGCCCGAAGCGTCCGTCGGCGAAGAAACGCTGGCTCGCCTGGAGCGGCGAACCGAAAGGATCGTTGTTGGTCAATATCTGCGCTCGCCGCGTTCTTGAGGAGGAAGGTCGCTCGCTCCTACCCATCGGTGTGACCGGTGTTGACGGAACGTTCGCTCTTGGCGATACGGTGCGAATCATAGAGGATACAACTGGCGAGGAGTTCGGACGCGGTGTCGTTCGCTACGACGCGCAGTCCTGCCGGAAACTCGCCGGGATGACAACCGGTGCCATGGCGACTACTCTGCGTGTCGAAACCGCTCCCCATCCCGAGTTGATCCACCGCGACGAAATGACTCTATACTGATTCTTTGTTTGTCCTTCGCGGACGGCACCAACACTTTGTTGGATCGGTTTCACCTGCGGTGCTGTGTTGCTGCTTGGTGGCTCTGGTTCAGTCCTTTCCCGCGAATCCGCCGTTCTCCCTTTACACACGGAGTGTGTAAAGGGAGAACGGCGGATTCGCGGGAAAACAGCAAGGGCTAACCCGGAACGCGCGAAGCCTATCGTAGTC
>JACMIS010000241.1 GCA_014381035.1 Armatimonadota bacterium | reverse complement strand
ATGCACGATGACGTGGCAACCGTGCTCTGCCAGACCGACGGCGATCTGCTGTCCGATTCCCCGGCTCGACCCGGTGACCAGTGCCCATTTTCCGTCTAACTGTCCCATGTAAGTATTCCTTTTTTATTTCGCGTGGTGATGCGACTACATCCAGCCCTGTGCCTTCAGCCAGTAGATCAGGTCGTTCGCCCACGGGTGAACGTTGGTGAAAGGGGATTTATCGGAAAGACCGATACCGTGCCCGCCCTTCTGGTAAATATGCAGATCGAAAGGCACCTTGCTCGCCTGTAAGGCACTGGCGAACATCAGGCTATTTCCTACGTTGACCGCCGTATCTTCGCCGGTGTGCCAGATAAAGCAGGGCGGCGTTTGCGGTGTCACCTGCCGCTCGCTCGAAAGGTTGTCTACCAGACCTTGCGCCGGGGCGTCCCCGAGCAGGTTGTTGCGCGATCCAGCGTGTGTCAAATCGCTCTGCATCGAGATCACCGCGTAGCAAAGGACCCCGAGCGCAGGGCGGCTACTCTGTCGCTCAACCGGGTCCGGATCGTCCGCCTTACCCGCATTGAAATGTGTCAGCAACGTGGACGCCAAATGTCCGCCCGCCGACGATCCCATGATGCCAACTCGCTTCGGATCAATGTTCCACGCCGCGGCGCGGGCACGGACTAGTCGAACTGCCCGTGCCGCGTCCTGTAGCATTACGGGGTGCCGATACCCCGCCGATCCCAGGCGGTACTTCAGCACGAAACAGGCGATGCCCTGTTGGTTCAGGAACAGCGCGTAGTCGCGCCCTTCATGGTCCGCAAGTCCGCCATAGCCACCACCAGGGCAGATCACCATCGCGGGACGCGGTGCGGTAGCCGTTACGTCTGGCAAGTACGGCGTAAGGGATGGTGTATCCTCCGGGCGCGTACCGAGTGCGCCGGGTACGGTCCCGTCTGCCCAGAGCGGTATCGGCGTCGGGTCGACGGCGTCTGCCGGAGCGGCGACGGTAGCAAGCATCGCCAGCGGGAGCAACAGAAATATCAGCAAGGAAATCAGGTTCATCATAACGATTTAATATAGGGCGGAGACTTCCCGCCGGTCGGCGAGAAACGGTAACGCTGCGCGGTAACGGGTGACAAATTTCGGGTCGAGGGTCGCCGAAAGAACAGCCTCCTGGTCTGCCGCTTCGGCGAGCACCGACCCCGAAGGATCAATAACGACGCTACGACCGGGATAAGTCAGCGGCGTCGGGTCAGTGCCGACCCGATTGACTCCGATAACATACGCCTGATTCTCGATCGCCCGTGCTTGTAGCAAAACGCTCCAATGGTGCGCCCGCGCGACGGGCCAACTCGCGATCACGGCAAACGCTTCCGCGCCACACCGTACCGCTTCGCGAAAGACCTCCGGGAAGCGCAGGTCGTAGCAAATCAGCGGCGCGATCTTTAGCCCGCCGATGTTTATCACCAACGGCGCGTCGCCCGGCGCATAGTGTTCCTTCTCGCCGCCGGGTGTAAACGGATACATTTTCGCATAGCGTCCCGCCAGCGCACCTGCGCGGTCGAACAGCACGGCTTCGTTTCGCGGTCGCTCGGCACGGTTTCGCGTCACGACCCCGCCGAGTACGTGGCAGTCATACTGCCGCGCCAACCCCGATAGAAAGTCCGCCGTCGCGCCGGTGTGTGCCTCCTCCGCGATGGCGTGCGCGTTCATGGAGAAGCCGGTCGCGAACATTTCCGGGAGCACAACGAGGCTACCACTTTCCGGAGGCGCGTCGGCAAGTCGCGCCGCCAACGCCGCGAAGTTAGCAACCTTATCTTCCCAGGCAATATCCATCTGGCAGGCGTGAACCGTTAACATAGTGCAGGGTTCCGTAACGCTCCCCGCCAGATCACTTTGCCGTATATCCGTCCCACAGCCATTCGAGGGCTTCGGGGAGCGTTTGACGGGTCACACGACCGTCCGTGTGTCCGGCGGCTTCCGCGAAAACGTAGCGATACGCGTAACCTTTCGCTTTCAATGCCGCCGCCATCCGCTGGTTTGCCATCACCCAGTTATGGAGGGACGCTTCGTCGAGTTTCGATCCGTTGTCGTTCTCGCTGATTTCCAGCCAGACGCGCAGCGGTTTGCGCTTGCTTTTCGGGATCAGATTCTCGTGGTACTCCCATGCCCCGTGCGGCGACACCGGATTGAACGGCGATTGCTGATCTACATACGTGCCGGAGTACGTCAGGACGCGGTGATACAGATCCGGGCGAAACCACGCCATCGTGAACGCCGCCGATCCGCCCGAACTGCCGCCCATAGTCGCCCGACCTTTCGGGTCTTTGGTGAACGTAATATTGTAGTCCTTGCTGATTTTCGGTAACACTTCGGTTTCGATGAATGTCGCGTACACATCCGATACGGTGTCATATTCCAGGCCCCGCTGACTCCCTTTGGAGTCGCCACCGCCGGATTCGATCAATATCGCCACCATCGCCGGGAGACGCTTTTGGTGAATCATGTTGTCGAGCACTTTGAAAACCGTGTCGCCGTACCAAGGACCGTCCTGGACAATTAAAAACGGGGCGGGTTTGCCGGAAACATAGCCGCTCGGAACATAAACCAGCACCTTGCGCTCATACGGCACGACCTGACCCGGACGGTCTTTCGCGATGCCGGGATAAACCTTACTGTCGGTGGATTTCATCTTGAATTCGTGAACCGTCCCCCGTGGCATGCCATCCGGCACGGTCGTTTCCGGCGCGTCGGCGTAAACCGGTCCGATAACGAACTCCGATGTATCGGTCGTACGGGTCGGCGAGGCTTTCGCGACCGGGGTATCCTCGGCGCACACTGGACACGTGCCAACGAGCATCGCACTAAGCACAGCGGCGCAGGTCACCAAAACAAACGTTGTTTTATTAAGATTAGACATGAATATTTCTCACAATCACGAGGGATAAACGACCATTTATCGGCAATGGGTAGGTCACACCCTACCGGTTCGACGTGCCGTCACACGCTTCCTTCTCTCTTGTCGCCGTCTTTTTTTCTTTGTCCCGCGAGTTGGCACCGTCCGCGCGGGACAAAGAAAAGAGCAAGAAAGGTACGTCACGGTTTCAATATGAAGCCATCTATGCCGACGAGAAGCCCCTCTGATCTATTATCTTTGCCCGTTACCTCGACTACTATTTCGTTCGCGCCCGCTTTGAGCGGCATGCATCCGAAGGAAAGAGGACCGGTGGGCATTACTTCGGCGGAATAACCATTTATGATTGTCGGTAGCAGTTGCCCGTTTATCGTGAACCGTACGTCGCCATAATCGCGGGCGCGGATGAAATAGCCGACCAGTTTGTATGGCTTCGATTCCGGCGCGTCTATGGAAAGAGTCAGGCGGGAGCCCGCACGTGCCGGATGCTACCAGAGTTGCGCCAGACCGCTCCAATACCCTGCCCAGACACTCATGTCCTGCACAATCACCGTCCCCTCGGTAGCGCGGGCGGTGGGTTGTAGCGACTCCGCTTCGATCATACCGGCTATCTTCGGAACGGCTTGCGGCTCCACCGGCATCAAGTCACGCGGGAGTGGTGGGAACCGCGGCTTCGGGTGCGTCTGGTGCCAGTACGCGACCGACGTATAATCTACGCCCGGTTCATCGTTTGTCCCGCCGTGCTCGATGTCGAAGCGTAATGATTTCGTGAACGGAATCGGGTCAGCCACAGGCGGCGCAGTGTTCCCGCACCTTGGTGGTCGACGAGTGTCAGCGTCTCGCCCGGCGCGACCCGGCGAAAGTCGGCGTTCCCTCCGCTCCGCTCATAGCTGGAATAACGCGCCAGCTTACCCGCGCGCGGGTCACCCAGGGTGCCAGTCCCTTGCGCGAAGGCGATGTCTACACTCGCGATTCCTGCCATCGTAACGAGTCCGCCTAAAATCGTCGGCAAACCATGCTTATTCATATCGTTCTCTCAGTTCTCCGTGCCCCCGGTTTGGGGAGGCATGCCTCCGGGAACTATCTTATCCGTCCCCGTGTCAAAAAGCCGCATCGCGCGAATCGATGCAAAGAACCACTATGAATAAACATGTACTTGTCACCGGAGCCGCCGGACGTATCGGCTCCTACTTCGCCCGCAATCACGGACAAAACGATTACCGCTTGCGCCTGATGGTGCGGGGTGGCGAACCTGGCATCGACGCGCTACGTGATTTCGGCGAGGTCGTCACCTGCGATTTGAACGATAAGGACGGGTTGCGGCATGTGACAGACGGAATCGACACGGTCGTCCACCTGGCGGGGAACGCTTCCGCTGCGGCGATCTGGCAGGACCTCCTGGAAGCAAACATCGTCGGTACGTACAACCTTTGCGCCGCCGCGAAGTCGTCCGGGTGTCGCCGCATCGTCTTCGCCTCCTCGATCCACGCCGTTTCGGGGTACCCGGTCGATGCCCAGGTGAAGATCGACGAGCCGGTCAACCCCGGCGACTTGTATGGGGTGAGTAAGTGCTTCGGCGAGGCGTTGTGCCGGTACCTTGCTGAGCAGGAGGGCATGTCCGCCATCGCGATCCGCATCGGCGCGTTCCAGTCGGTAGAAAGGGCGGGCAGTGAACGAGGGCTTTCGATGCTCGACGCGTTCGTTTCCGAGCGGGACCTGACGCAGCTTCTGGTGCGTTGCATCGACGCCGAAGACGTACGGTTCGCTATCGTACACGGGCTGTCAGGGAACCGTTTTAACCGCCTCGACATCAGCGATGCCCGAACCCGCTTCGGCTACGCCCCGGTGGACGATTCGACCAAGATCGCGCCGCAACTCAAAGATCTGAACCTGTCCGGAAAATTACAAACGCACAGTCTGAAGGACTACCCGGAGAAATCGGGATTCCGCAAAGACGTCTGAGAGTGGTTACGTCGGGATCTCCCCGCCCCGCCGAGAGGGGGCGGGGAGATCCCGACGTAACCGGGTGTCACTTGCCCTTCCCGCGCCGACGCAACAGGGCGAAGGTTATCGGCAGACCAGTACACCCCAGAAAGACCGCCGTGGACGGTTCCGGTACCACGACGGCGGCACCGACAATATTCGTGTCCAATGTCACCGCGCCGTTGCGTGCCAGTGCTCTTCCCTCGGAGATCGAGGCACCGGTCGTCAGGGTGATGCTCGTCAACGCGAGAATATTGCCGGTGAACGCGGTGCCTGTCCCGAGCGTCGCGGAACTCCCGACCTGAAAGAACACGTTGTTGGCAGAGCCGCCGTTGATGACAGTCACGGACGATAAAGATGCCGTTGTAAGCGTACTGCCTATCTGGAAATCGAAGCGGGCATTGGGATCACCCTGGGCGTCCAATGTGAGCACTCCCGTTAACTGGGCAGACGTATCGAAGTTATACACGCCCGTTTGCAGCGTTAGCCCACCCAAGTCCTGCCCGGTCAAATCCAGGTCGGGCGTCTCCCCGGCGATAACGTCGTAGGCGGTGCCGAGGTCGATTTGCGCCTGTTGCGCCAGAGCATCATTTGAGTGCGTTGTCCCGCCAATGATGGTGCCTGGGGGAAAACCGCCGATCTCAGTACCGGGACTGACCCCGACGTTTCCAAAGATAACGGAAGGGCCGGTATTAGTCACTGTGGAGCCTGCCAGAACTCCGAAACTAAAGGCTTGCCCCAGTGTTATCGCTTCCGGTGCAGCGTGCGCTGGCAAGCGAATAGTTGCCAACAGAATAGCGAGTGTTACAAAAAGATATACATGTGGCAATGCGGACCTAAGGCGTAATTCCTTCATAGTGTCCTCCGATTCACATAGTGGTGTGAGGGGGCATATTCAAATCATTTCAACTCAGTGAAAACGTGTCTCCACCTCAAATGACTGTCAGCCGGGTTTTTCCCGACGCCCGCATTGTAACCGTGTAACTGCAACCGCGCATCAAACTGAAGTGGGGTTCCTTACCTGTCCTTTTTACCGGTTTATTATCGGTTTGCGAATGACGTTATACCGGGTCGAAACGACTTCTTTACCATACTATCAATACATTCGTGTAGGCGAAATAAAGAGCGATTCGTACCGATTTCGGGACGCTGTGAAGCGGTATCCGTTCGATGCGATTCAGTGGGAATCGGCTGACCATCACTCGCATATTTCCATCAGGAAAAGAGTCGGTGATTTCGGGTATACATAGAACACTCGTATCCAAATCCATCCATACTTTATGCTGAAAGTTTTTCCATGAATCGCCCTCCTGCCGAATTTCGGATAGTATTCCCAGATCCGTTGCGCCGCTTTGTTACCGATGTTTTCGTTGCCGCAGGGATGCGTGCGGAGCAATCCGCTTTCTTGTCCGGTTTGCTGGTGACCAACGACCTACGCGGCGTTTTTAGTCACGGCACCCGGCAGGTTACGGCGTATGTGGATCATTTTCGGAATGGACGCCTGACGCCCACGGCGGCGATAACCACAGTGCGTGAATCGCCCGCGACGTTGGTTCTGGACGGCGGCGGCGGGCTGGGTTATTTCCCCTGCTACGAAGCGGTGACGCGTCTCGTGCCGAAAGCAAAATCGGTCGGAATCGCCATCGCGACGACGACAAACCACGGCCATTTCGGCGCGGCGGGGATTTATGCGCGTGTCCCGCTCGCGGACAATCTGTTCTGCTTCGTAACGTCGGGGCATCAATTGAATCTGCAACCCGATCAGTTCGTGATGCGGGCGGCAGGCGGCTCCCCGATGGCGTTCGGGATACCGACGGGGGAAGAACCGCCGTTCGTACTGGACTTCGGCGCGATCCACGATCTTTATGTGGGACCCGAGGGAATGAAGGCGATTCTGGATATTGCGCCGAGCACAGTGTTACGCAGTTTCGGTCTGGGGTGCGCCTGTCAGGCATTGGGCGGGTTGCTTTGTGGTATTCCTGTCGATGCACAGGAGGCGGATCGAATCTGGTCCGGTGCAAACCAGGGCAGTTGCATGATCGTGGTAGACATCGCGAATTTACTTCCCGTCGAGCAGTTTCACCGGGAGATGGATGCCTATGCGCGTGCCGTCCGCCAGATGACGCCGTTCCCTGGGCAGGAAAAGGCGTGCCTCCCCGGCGGAATCGAATGGGAACGCGAACAACAATTCACCCAAAATGGCATCCCCATTCGCCACAAAGACTTCCAAGCCCTGGAAAAGTTAGCGAGCGACTGCCACCTCGCCGGTCTCACGTGACGTTTTCTGTCCTTCGCGGACGGCGCCAACACTTTGTTGGATCGGTTTCACCTGCGGTGCTGGGTTCCTGTTTTGCGTTCCGGGTTAGCCCTTGCTGTTTTCCCGCGAATCCGACGGTTTTGGCATTAAAACGGAGCGGGAAAGCCCAAACCGCCCGATTCGCGGGAAAGAACCGAACCAGAAGCACCAAGCAGTTACCAGCACCCCAGGT
>JACMIS010000240.1 GCA_014381035.1 Armatimonadota bacterium | reverse complement strand
TCTCTCGTCGCAGACACCGCGCGGGCTGTTGACTACCTACACGTATGACTATTCGCAGTTCCCGCTCGGTCGGCTGGTGAGTGTGCAGGAAGGGACGAAACCCGCGACCACCATTACTTATGAGGCGTCCGGTTTAGTCAGCACGGTGACTTCGCCCGCGCCCGCCGGGTCGTTCACCTAACTCTACGACGGCGCGAACCGGTTTAGCTGGCTTGAATTCTTACGGGCGCGATTCCTTACCGCCGAGCTGGTCGGCACGAACCGGAACGGCGGACAGGTCGTAAGCGGCAGGGGCGGATTGCATCCAGGGGGGCATGGGCGGGTCGCGCTCCTGCTCGATCACGACCGTGGTGCCCTTCGCGCTGGTCAATAGATGGACGCGGTCGGCGGTTTTCAGCATCATCCAGAAGCCGTGCCCCAGTGTTCCCGCGGACGAGAACCCGCGCTCCAGTGTCGCCCGGTGTAGCGCGTCCTCGGAAATACCCGCCCCGGTGTCGCGTAGCCAGACCTGAACAACAGCGTCGCCTTCGCTCGCACAGACTTGACCGGTCGCGTTTTTGCCATGAACGACGGCGTTCATCGCCGCTTCGCCGACCGCCGTTTCCAGATCATGGGCACGTTCTGCGGGCCACTCCGCCTTCTGCATCTGGTCCACAATGAACCGGCGCAGAACACGCAGTGTGGGGACCGTGAGTGGAATCGGCTCGCTCAGCGGGGGGAGCGAATCAGGTAAGTCCGCGGCGGTGTCACACAGATGTAACCGCCCTTCGGTAAGACTGGACAGCACTTCGCGCAGAAACAAGCGTTGCCGCACCGCCATCTGCTCGATCTCGTGGGCAAGCGCGGCTTTTTCTGCCTCGCGGCGTGTGAGTTCCCGCAAATGCTCCTGCTCGCGCTTTTGCTCGCGGATCGTGTGTTCCAGAAGCAGTTCCCGCTTTAGACCGTCGCTGAGCAAGGTTGCCTGTTCCTTGATCTTCTCATGTTGGAGGAAAAGATCAACGAACACGGCGACCTTTGATTGTAGGATCTGGTAGTTATATGGCTTCTGAAGGTAATCCACCGCTCCGGCGGCATATGCCTGTTCTAAAAAGGAGGGATCGTTGCCGTTCGCGGTAACAAAAATAATGGGGATGTAGCGTGACTTTTCACGCTGGCGGATCAGGGTCGCCGTTTCAAAACCGTCCATGCCCGGCATCTGGACATCGAGCAGAATCAGTGCGAAATCGTCGGTCAGAACGCACTTCAACGCCTCCAAGCCCGACGACGCCAACACCAACTCCTGTTCCAACGGTTCCAGAATCGCTTTCAAGGCGGTTAAATTCGGTGGCTGGTCATCCACCAATAAAAGGCGTGCACGTCGGGGTGCACCTATGGAATCGGGGATCATGGGGTAGCGTGTAATCTTCGTGTATTGCCGTCTCGCCCGGGTTTGTGATTCTGAGTGTAAACGGCTTTAAAAGAGTACCCGAAAGGCGGTTCATTTAAACCTCGTTTTGAGGGAAGGGAAGGAATGGCCTCGGAGGGACTCGAACCCCCGACACTCGGTTCCGAAGACCGATGCTCTAATCCACTGAGCTACGAAGCCATGACGGCGAAACGAAACGTGTCGCGCGGTGCCTATTGTAGCACGACTTTTCTGGTACGGCAACCAGCACGTGCGGTCTTTGTGGTGCGGGGGTAACGAGGAATGGCACTCCCGAACACGATGGGGTCGTCTGAACGATGGCGGGGATCGCTTACCCGAGTGCCGCGACGAACGCGTTCGTTTATAACGGGCTGGATCAGTGCATCGGCAAGACCGACAGTACGGGGACGTTCTCCTACTCGCTCGCGGACGACAGCATCGACAGCGACGTGCTCTCGGACGGGGCGGCGACGTATCCGTTCGGAAATGGACTGTCAGGAGAAGTGCGCGCACGGTCCTACCACGCGGACGCACTCGGCACGACGCGGGCGACGAGTGATTCGACGGGCGCGGCGAGTAGCACTCTGGAGACGGACGCGTTCGGGAACACGTGGCAACCAGGGACGACGGGTGGGCAGACGCCGTTCGGGTTCGCGGGGCAACACGGATACCAGAGCGACGTAGACAGCGGACTAGCGAGGCTCGGGCATCGCTATTACAACGTCTCTACGGGACGGTTCCTATCGCGTGATCCGATTCAAGATGGTCGGAACTGGTATATTTATTGCCAGAATGATCCACTGAACGTCGTTGACCCAGAAGGGCTAAAGCCAAAGAAAGGAATACAGGCTGGGCATGTCAGCAACGGTTCAGACTTCGCAGTGACCATCGTAGGCGATATTGATGATGGCCATGGCGGGAGTCAGATAGTAATCATCGTTCTTCCCCCAGAATACGAAACCAATACCAACAAGATTGACGCTGACTATATTCTTCTGAAGGACCAAACATGGTCTCACCTTTCGCCAATATTCTTTGGAGATAACACAGTCAGAAACAATAAGAATGATACAGGTCCGACGGTGACTGGTCCTAAATCCAAGGATATTCAGCCGCCAAATGGGAAGGAAAATGAGTACCCCGCTATCATGGGACCTAATCCGACAAGACCAGTGAAGAAACTAACTGAAAAGGAAGCTATGGGACTTAAGTCAATCGGACCGATAGTTGATCCGACAGGTTATTAGATCGAATCTGCGCTCCCGATCAGGCCAAAATCTCATCGGGAGTGTACCGAGACAACATGAAATGAAAGACATCCACACCAAATTCGCACAAATCATAGCGATTCTCGCTGTAATTCATCCATTCACATTCGCACTCGCTTTCGCAAATATGTATAAACAAGCAACAATATGCTTAGGACATCCCCCCAGGTATATATCTGCTCATACCATAATGGCTATCAAGCATCACTCGAGTTCGCTTCTGCTGTACTCTACTTAATGCCCGTCGCCGCTCTCAGTTGTGTATGGCTGTGCCTAACCGTCTTCAGGAAACGGCCACGACTCGCCGCAATATACGCTACTCTTCATATTTTCGGGTGGTTGTCGCTATATTTCTTAGCTCAATCGAATGCCAAGATCGTGGATTGGTATATTGATTAGGGGGTCTCCGGTGAAACCTATGCGACCGATAGGGTTCCTCAAATATGAAAACAATAAACACAACTTCGGTTTTGTCGGCGGTATGTGGTGTGTGTAGTCTTTTCCTTCGTGATGGTGTGCTTCTTCGCCCGTGATATCGTAACCAACATTGACCCTGTTGCCGAATTCAGCAGGTAGTTTTTCGGCTTCTCCCGAATCTCGTTGGGAAGAGGTTTTGCAATGAGATTCTGGTTTGTCTTTCTGACAGGCACGGAACGGAGAAGACATGAAATGCATCTGGAATTCTGCGGAGCGGGAGGAGCATTGGGCACTTTCTAGCGACGGGCGACAAGCAGCACTCGACAACAAAATCGACGCCTCTCGTCTGGGGTTTGCACTCCTGCCCATACTCCGCTTGACGAGCTAGACTATGTCATTAAGGAAACCCAAATGCGGTAGACTGCTTCTGACATTTATTCTCTCCGGAGTTGCGTTTGGCGACCTGACTCT
>JACMIS010000239.1 GCA_014381035.1 Armatimonadota bacterium | reverse complement strand
TTTTCGCAGGTAGTCGCTGGCAGCGCGTGCGACGCGGGCTATGTCCGCCGGTGTTTCGGAGCGTGTATAGAACACCTCGGCGATCTTCCCTGTCGCCGGATCGGTTTCGATGACGGCGCCGGGGATCGTGGGTGTGGGTGGAATCTCCGAAGCCGGAACCGTTCGGATTACTACGCGGCGCGGCTTTATCTTAGCGTGGAACATGTCGCGGGAACATACCTTTCATCAAACAACGAAGCAGACGAACGCACGGAGTGCAATGCGCCGATGCCGTAAACGCAGTTTTCGCCGCCATAGGGGCCCCCGCTCACGAAACGGAAAAAATCGTACGCTAAGCCCCCGTTTAAGCCTCTCGTTTGGTTCGCTTTTCAAAGGGCAAGGCGAACTACGATCAGCGGTCTACAGTGTAGTCGCCTTCATGTCTGGTCGGCGGGTACCAAATCAGTTCTCCTGCGTCACCCCAGAGCAAACCGACCCAACGCTCATCGGGCACTCCCGTGATCCGAATCTTATCGGCATAGGCCGTGCCCGAAACCTCATGGCCGATTAGGGCCAGAGAGAACGGCACGACGACGAATACGGCAGCGGCGATCTGCCTCAGCCAGTCGTCCAGCGGCTCGCGCCAGACGCGGGACGACTTCCCATCTACGAAGGGGAAGGCTCCTACGTCATAGACGGAACCCAGTGCGCCCATTGGCAGGTAGAAGCCGATCCAGTCAGGGCCATTGCCATTGTCCTCACGCACGATAAAAGTACCACAGGCTACCTGTTCCCCATCAGGTAATGTGGCGACTCCCAGCGCGCTCGTGTCCAGGCTCGGCGATAGGCGCGACTGCTGTGACGGCTCCACGTCGCGGGCGACATAACACCCATCTAAGCCGTCACACTGCCAGATCGTTTGAAGAGCCTTTCGCAGACGCTCATCCGAGTGCAGCCCCAGTTCTATGGCTAATTCGTAGAAGCCGCCGTTCCAGGTATGAGCGGCGGTGAACAGTTGTCGCAATTTTGGTTTCACAAACTTTCGTCTGCCTTTCGTCCGCACCAATCGCATCGAGACCGCAGTAGCCCTGGTTCGCTCTTTGTCCAGAAGGCAAACTAGACACACGTTCGCCGTCGAGGCCCTGGAAGCCTGCCAGAAGAACTTGCGGGAAGCCTTAGCGTACGATTTTTTCCGTTTCGTGAGCGGGGGCCATAGGGGTTTTCAAAACGGATAAAATTGTGAGCGTGGTCTACCCACGGGCACAGTGATCGAGAAAGGGGGATGCACTTCAAGACGTCCCCTCTACGACGTGCGCACGCTCCTGTTCCGCGTGCGCACGTCGACGCGCCTCGCACGTGGATCAGTCGTTACGTGCGGCGCCCGTCGGCTCTGCACGCTTCCCCGTACGCAGTGCCTCGCCGTCCTTCTCGGGGTCACCTCACGAAACGCATTACAGAGGCGGTATCCCGCGCTCACGTTAAGCTTTAGCGCATGGTCGCGAAGGTAGTAGCCGGGACGCAAAAACAACGCACCCGGCTACGGACAGGCTACGGACAGATTACCTAAGGCGCCGGCGCATCATCATTCCCACAAGCGGCAGTGCGCCTATGCCGAGGAGAGCAAGGCTACACGGCTCCGGGACCACGACAGTACCCGCGACGCCGTTCGCAGAAATCCTATTCAAACCGCCGTCGAAAAGGAACGTAGTGAACGAACCGGGGGCGGGCGGGGGGCCGGAAAAACTAACCGATCCCGTTATCGAGCCGGAAGTGAGCGTCACGATGTCGCCCAAAACGAAGGTGACATTCGGGCCGCCGAAGAAAGTGTCGTCTCCGGAAAACGAGCCTAAGCCGCCGAAGCCGCTGCCGACGTAGGCCATCGTTAGCGGCCCCCCGCCGTTGATGCTGTAGGTGAGGGTGCTGGAAAGGGGGGCGCCGGAACTGCCATTAAACAAGTTGCCGGCGTTCTGCATCGCAAAACCGGAAAAGCCTGAGCCAGAGTAGGGCACGTTAATGGTATAGGTGATGGGATCGGCGAGGGTAAGCGTAATAGGCGTCCCGTTGCCCCCGGAAAAAGTCAGGTTGGCCTGCGCGTGAGCGCCGGGTGCGGCGGCGAACGCGGCAAAACCGAGCGCTAGGGCGGCAAAAACCGTTTCGCGGCGCGCCCGATTGAACAAAGCAGATGACAGCATGGGTAAATCCTCCGAGGCAGACAGCCTCACTGAGCGAGAGTAATCCCCGACAGGCCGTAGCAGCGGGGTGCATCAGGATTATGCACGGAAGCCTCAAATTCCTTTTTTCCCGTCGCCGAAGTTGCCAGACAAGCCGAGGGACGCGTCACACGGTCTGCAGTTCCGCAGTTCTGCAGTCCTCGAAACTCAACGTGACGTCATCTCTGCGCTGCTGCGTTTCGGGAATGGTTTCTGAGAATTCGTCTGCCTCGCAAATCCGTCGCCGCGATGAGTCTCAATTTTCGTTCTCGCGAAAGATCGTTTTTAAGAAGCGCCTGGTCTTAACGCGCTCTGTAATCCGTTTCGTGAGGCGACCCCTTCTTGCTCGCTTTCATCGCGCGTTGTACTGCGCGTGCTACATTCTGGACGGCATCGGCGGAAGGCTTGCGCTGCCGCTGACGGACCGTCCCGTTCCGCCGCTCTCCCTCGCCGTAGGTTTGCACCCCCGCCCCGTAGAACGCGGCGAGTCCGAGGAGTGACCCCGGAACGGTCCCTTGCTCCGCTACCGCGTCAACGAGGTCCTGCGCGAACAGCGGTACGAACCGCTGCACCGCCGCGCTCTCCGGGTCGAAATCATCCCCCGCGAACGTCTTGCCCGTCACCGCGTCTAGGATCAACGAGGGGAGGGGGGCGAGCCTCCCGCGTGCGAAGCGTGCGGCTGTCTCGCCGGGGGGGACCTGCTTCTCCGTGCCCCCGCTCGTGACCTTGCCGCCGGTGGACGCTTGCGCGATCATGCGGACCCAGGGGGACACCCCGGCGGACAGGTCGAGGCGCGTCTTACCGAGTATCACCTTACCGAAGTCCCCGCTCCGTAGGTCGGCGACGGCGGAGATACCCCCGTCTTTGTTCGCCTCGCCAGCGACCCCGGCGAGCGTGAGCAGGGCGGCATTGGCACCCGCGAACGACAGCGCGTCGCGGAGGGCTATCCTGCGCGCGGCAGGGGGCATCCTGGCGTAGGTCAGCGGGTTGATCACCGAGAGCCGGGACGACTGGAGACGCGGCGAGGCGAACACTTTGGACAGCGTACCGGCATACGGTTCCAGCTTGCCCAATTTCCCGCGACCCGTCGCAGTGTTCACCCACTCGGCGAGGGCGCGGTATTCGTCCGGCGAGTTATCCGGCGTGATACCCGACTTGCTCCACGCCTTCATCGTGTCGTCGAACACGTCGGCGCGGAGACGGGTGAGGTACGCGGTCATAGCGCGGTCTCCCGCGCCGATGACCTGTTTGACCACGGGCAGCTTTTCCGCGAGTTTGGAGCCGACGAACGCCTCCTCACGGCGCAGAACGTCGCCAGCCTTCACCGCTTCGATTCGGGGCACGTACAGCCCGAAGTCCTGGTGTAGCCCCGCCGTGTTGCGTGCGGCGATTGCTTTGAGTTGCCCCTCATAGGCACGCGGCGAGGTGTACGCACGCGCCTGTTCGATCACCGCACGCCCGGCTGTTTTGGGGCGCGTCAGACCGAGGATCGCCCCTTGCCGGAGCGCGGCGGATTGGTCGCCGCCGTAGGACAGCCCGCGCATCAAGCCGTCCGCCTCGCTGTACGCACTCAGTGCGGTATTTGCCACCCTTTGCGCGATTGCCCGCGCGGGAGAGGGAGAAACACCAGAAACACCCGGAGCGGAAACCCGCGCTTTTCGCGTCGCTCGCCCAAGCGTCGGGGATGCACTAAGGTTTTTGGACCTGTTTACCGGCACGCTGCTATTGACTACATCGGCGATCCGGTCCCGCGCCGCCGCAGCTTCCGGACTGAACGCACGGGACCGCCCGCCTGGGAGGGGGCGTACCGTACTCCCTTCGGGCAGATCGGCGCGAACGCCGGGAACCTTCGATGTCCTCACCACCGCATTGGTGACCGCGCCCGGTTCCGACGCCGCGCGCAGCGCACCGGCGACGGCGACGGCTTTCCTACCCGCACGCGTCTTGTTCGCGAGACGGACGGCGGCGCCGGCGAGTTTCGGGGCACCCGCGCCGACCAGGTTCAAAGGGTCGGACCCCGCCGCAGTGAGCGCATTGTACACCGCGCCGGTCAGCGTGTTCGGGGAAAGTTCGGGGACTTCTTTCCCGATCCGCTTATCGCCGTCGTCACGGATTGCCGCACGCGCCCCGGCTTTGACGTTGCCCGGTATGTCGGTGAAAAGAGCCTTCGCCATCGTCGCGGCGTCGGGATCCTGCCCCGCCGCAACGAGCGAATCGAACCGAGCCAGCCCCGGCGCCGTCGCGCCCTGGGCGAAGTTGCGCGGCGCGTTGGTGACCTTGGCAGCGACTTTCATAGCCGGGACAGCGACCGGCGAGAGCACGATGTTCAGCGGGTCGCGCCCGCCAGCAACACCGCCCTCGACGGCGCCGCGCTTCGCCGGGGGGAGCACGCGCCCGCGCTTGTCGGTTTTCATCGGCGCGAGGTTCGCATAGCCCGTCCCGCCGACCGCCCCCATGAGGAACCGACCTGCGACGTTCGCCGTGGCCTTGACCGCATTTTTGACCGCGTTCCTGGTGCGCACCGGCTTCGCGGCTTTGATTATGTCCTCGCCAGAGGGGGGCAACTCGCCGGTATATTTGACGCGGTACGTCTTGCCGTCGTCCGGGTGTCGGTATTCGTGCACCTTGACTTTGGCGGTTCCGGTCTGCTCCCGGATGGATTGCTCATCGGGCGGCACGTCACCTTCGTAGCGGACTTTGTACCGCTTCTTCGTCGCCGGGTCGGTCCAGACCATGAATCCATCGGGCATTTAATCCACCTCCTCAACAGACAGAATCTTAGTCTTCTTCGCCTTCTCGTTGTACGCCTTGGATTCGGCGCGGGCACCGGAGGCGGCTTGCCCCGG
>JACMIS010000004.1 GCA_014381035.1 Armatimonadota bacterium | reverse complement strand
TTTTTCCCGCCCCACCCCGCCGTGTGTGTATCGTCGGGCAGATAGTGGGTCAAGAAAAGAACACTGGGAATCCATTTATCGTAACTCAGGGGGGCGCGGCAAATCCAGGCTCGCGCGGGACCGGGGTGGAAAAACAGGTTTACATTACCGTCTGCGGGTAGCGGCATATTGTAGTCCCAATTATAAGGACCATTGTTGATCAAAAAATACTTGCCCGCCGACAGGAACTGTAAGCCGACCGTTCGCCCTCCCTCGGTAATGTCGAAGTCTACAATCGCATCGGGGCAGGCGGCGCACAGTTTATCGACCACTTTTGTCATGTAGCGACCGAGTAGGAAACCGTAGCACTCGCGGCGTTCTTTCGTGCTGTTTTCGTCGGTACCATGAAACAGATTCGCGCCGTCGCCGCCATACTGAGCGATGGCATCCCACTTGAAGTAGGTTACTTTCAACTCGTTGTGGCAACGAATCAATTCCTCGGCGAACGCGTCCCAGTAGCGCGAAACGAGCGACAGGGAATAACTCGATTCCGTCTCCCAGATCGGTTCCGGATCGCGAGGGCTGCCGTCCCATGTCATGACACAGTCGTGGTGGTTCTGGTACATCTCGCTGGAGGTTGCTGCAACGATGGGATTGAACCAGAGCCCGAGCTTCATGCCATATTCGCTCAGTTTAGCGTTGATCGCAGCCAAACCGTTCGGGAACCGCTCCGGCGAGACCCGCCAGTCCCCGGTTTTGTGGTACCAACCGGTATCGATGACAAATACCTCGATCCCCATTTCATGCGCGGCGTCTATCTCGGCGAGCATCCGCGCTTCGTTCATGTCCGAGAGATACGGCTTCTTGTGTTGGTTAAAAACGCGTTCCTGATAATTCCATGTATTGTAAAAGATATACGGCTTGCGCGATTCGGTGTTGGGGGTTTGATGGCGGAGAGCCCAGTGGCGATACGTCCCGGCAAGAGTGTCTTCGTCATCGTCCACGAGGGCTACTTGAAACCAGAGCGATTCGAATGGGGTGTCCGGTGCGATCACCTGCCCGTGCCAGTAATTCCCCTTCACTGCACGAAGGGTCGCCGCAGTCCCCGACGGATGCAGTTGATACGACAGGAACGGATCGTTGGATTGGGAGCCGTGTTCGTAGGCGACAAGACCACTCGGACCCTCTTTCGCCCCGACAACGAGAAACGGTCCGACAATGGATCGCTCGGCGGCAAAGTCTTTCGTGCCGAGCGGTGTTTCGCTGAGCATAAAGGAATGGAAAAGACTGTTGAACTCAGCGAAGCGAATCTCCTTCGCCGCTATAGGCTCCCCATAATCATTCACACGCGCGAAGTCGAGCGTAAAATAAGCGAGGACGTCCGTTCCGTCAGGTTTGGTCAACGCAAGCGGTTCCGCACTGAGGAGTCGGTAACAAAAGCGAAACACGGGTGAGTCGTAGACACTTCGGACGATCACTTCGAGATTGAGTTGCGGAAACGCGTCCCCGAAACCGAACGTCGCTATACATTCTCGTACCCGCCCGAACACAACCTGAGAATCACTGACTCTCACGAGTGAAACGGGAGATGCAGATGTGCCGCTAATAGAGAAGGTGGGAGGGGCGAGAACTAATGATCCATTTCCACTGTTCAAACGAACGGCAAAGAATCCGCCTTCCTCAATCAGGTCGGCATGAATGTTCGCGGCAACGACGGTTTCTTCCAGCATGCCGTCACGGTTCATCTCCCCGAATCCGTTTCCCTTCCCTCCCACCCGTGTGCGCACAAACGTAATGGATCCCGAACAAATAACCCCGGCATTGGATGCCGTCCGGGATGCCGTTGTCGCGTGTTCGCTTGCCGTACGATTTACATCGTCCTCGGATTGCCGCCAAATGACACCCTGTCATCAATCGTCGAAATTTAACCAGGCAGGCATTGGCGGAGTGCGGTCCATCTCCAGCACGACAGTGGTGCCTGTATTCGCGACAGATAGCAAGTAGAGACGGTCCGTACAGGACTGCATATAGAAGAAACCTTGCCCGAACCCACCCGTGGTAAACCCCTGTTCGACTGCGCGGTGAATCATATCCTCGGCAATACCGGGTCCGTTATCTGAGATCCAAACCTGAATCATACCCGTGTCGCGGTCGCCGTGGATTCGCGCTGTGCCGCCGTTTGCGTGGCGGACGGCGTTCATGCCCGCCTCGTGAGACGCGGTCAGGAAATCCGAAAGCCGCTCCTTCGGCAATCTCAGTCCTTCCGCTACCGCATCTAATTGTTTTCGGAGCAAACGTAGCGAAGTCACCGTCAGTTCGATGGGATCGGACAGCGGAGGGAGTTGTGAGGGCATCTCGCTTTGCGTGAAACACAGCCGCAGACGCCCTTCCGTGAATCCGGAGAGCATCTCCTTGAGGAAGCGACGCTGGCGCAGGCTCGCCTCGCGCAAATCGTCCACGAACCGCTCGCGCTCCTGCTCCAGGCGTTTGCGCTTCGTCAGGTCAATCCCATGTACCAGGATTCCCGACACCGCGCCATCCTCGTCTAAGAGCGGCTGTAAATTAAAATCAACGAAGTGTTCATCGGGCAGGGTATCCGGTTCCAACTGGAAAACGACACGGGTGTCATTTCCGAGATACGATTCGCCCGTGCGATAGACATGGTCCAAAAGGTCCATGAAACCCTGTTCCACCATCTCGGGCATTACCTCCACCACGGTCTTGCCGATGATGCTCTGGTTCTCGAAATCGTCCTGCCGACCGATCAATTGGTAGTAGGGCAGGTTCGCAAGTTCGTAGGTATGGGAAGGACCACGCAGTGCTGCCATAAACGCAGGGGCACGCATAAAAATATTTTTCAGGCGAGCACGCTCACGCTCCTCTGACCTTTGGAGAGCCCCCTCCGTTTCCTTGCGTTTTGTAATATCGGTGAACAGAAGACCGACCTTACTCTCTTTCGCCTCGCCGATGCGAACTGCGTGCACCTCGAACCATCGCCCCATCGCGAGCGCGTGATTCTCGAAACGCGCGGGTACGCCCGTCCCTGCCACGTTCCCATAGGTGCGAAACCAGAACTCATCAAGATTAGGGACAAGTTCACGCGCCGTCTTCCCAAGCGCGTTAACTAATCCCGTGTGCCGTTCGAAGGCTGGGTTGGATGCCATGAAACGATAATCCTGTGGTCGTCCCTGCTCGTCAAAGAGCATCTTGATGATGCAGAAGCCCACATCAATGGCATCGAACAAGGTACGGTACTGCTCTTCGCTATCTGCGAGAATCCGGGCGTTTGTCATAAATGTGGCATGTTGTATTTCGTCCCTTACCGTCGGTTGGGACTCGGGACCGGCAAACGCCACAGTTTCCACGCTGTCATCTGGAACGGAATGCTTCACTTTGCGATGTACTCTCCCTGGATTACAGTTTGCCCGTTTCAATCGGGCGGTAACCCTCATTCCTACGTCGCACGAGTAAAAGGCAAACGTCGTCGTGCAACTTCCCGCCCGCGAACGCCTTCGCCCGCGCCGTGATGTTTTTCGCCGCCTCGCCCAGCATGACGGATTCAGGTAGAGCTTCCTGCGCGGCTTTCGCGTATTCTTTGTCGCCGAAAAAGGTACGGCGGTTGTCAAAGTTCCGCGCCTCGGTGATGCCGTCCGTGGTCATTACCAGTAAATCCCCCACCTCTATCGTGAATGTAACGGTATCATATTGCGCCTCATGACTCGCTCCTATCAGTGCCCCCCGCGCGTCGATTTCTTCCGCCGTCCCCGTGGACGTTCGCACCAAAAGCGGCGGCTCGGCACCCGCGCAGGCGCACCTCGCTTCGCCCGTTTCCGGATGCAAAACAGTGACGGCTATAGCCATAAAAGAAGGCCCGTCCATCCCTTTCCCACCGAGCCTCTGCCCATCCACCAAAAAGCGATTCAAGCGTCCGAGTGCCACGGCAGGGTCGGGACTTTCGTGCAGATACGCACGGAGTACGTACTTGACTTCGGCGGTATGCGCCGCCGCCTCCAACCCCTTGCCCGTCGCGTCACCGACGACGAAAGCCACTGCGCCACCTGCCAGCGCGAATGTGTCATAAAAATCCCCGCCGACTTGCGCTTCGTCCCAAGCCGCTTCGTAATCCGTGGCGAGCTCGATACCTGGGAAACGGTCGGGAGGTGGCGCGACCAGCATGGAACGCTGGAGCGTCTCCGCGATGCGCTCGTTTTTGGCGAACGCTGCGGCACGCTCCTTTTCTGCCTCGACCTGTTGTGTGATCTCACGTACGGTAATGAGGGCGAGCGTCTGCCTACCATTACTATCTTGTACCCCCGCACCGCCGACGCTCGCCCAGATCCCGAGTCCCGTGTCGGCGCGACGAACCCGCACTCGCAACCCTGTGAACGTCTCGCCGCGCAGGGCGCGCATCAAAGGCCATTCGTCAGGCGGGAGTGCGTTCCCCTCCTCATCATAAGTCTCGAAGTTTTCGGAGAGTTGGGCGGGGGTCTTTTTGATCTGCTCCAGCGCGTCTTTATCATAACCGATCATCGCAAGAGCGGCGGGATTGAACTCGACCACATCGCCGTTCATATCGGTGACGATCAGCCCTTCCGTCATACTGAACACGATGCCTCGTAGTTGCCGACTGACTTGTTCGAGTGCGTCCTGCGCCCGCTTGAGTTCGTCAATGTCGGTGCAAGTACCCGCCCACATCGTTACCAAGCCCGTTTCGGGGTCGCGCACGGGTTCGGCACGCCCGACGAACCATCGGTAGGTCCCGTCATGACGGCGGAATCGGTACTCGATGTCGTAGTCCTCGTTGTCTTCATACGCACGCCGCCAGCGGTTCAGGGTGCGGTCGTGGTCATCCGGGTGCAGGGCGCGGGCGAAGCCGAATCCCATACTCTCCTCAACGGTTTGCCCCGTGTACTCATACCAGCGGCGGTTGTAATACAGATGATTGCCCTTTGAATCGGTCGCCCATACCATCTGCGGCATGGCATCCGCCTGAACACGAAAACGCGCCTCGCTCCGCGCCAGAGCTTCCACGGCATCCTTGCGCTCAGTGATGTCCACGACCGCGCCAGACATGGAAACAGGCTTGCCCGCCGCGTCCCGGTCGATCTTGCCGCGCGAAGTGAGCCAGCGATGACCACCTTCGGGTCGGACCACGCGGTATTCGTCATGGTAGTCCCCGCGTCCCGATCCCATGGCATTGGCAAGGTTTTGTGTCATGCGAACGCGGTCTTCTTCGTGAATGGCGTCCAAAAACGCTTGTACATTGAGGCTCCCCGCAACCGTGTCCTCAAGATCTACGGAGAATAAGTGAGCGACGTGGATGTCACCGGTCACGCGGTCATTCGGCACATCGATTGTCCAAGTGCCGATCTCACCCGCAGACAGAGCGGCATCAAGTCGTGCCTGTGCCTCCCGAAGCCGCGCCTGTGACTCGCGTAGTGCTTCCTGTTGTTCCCCACTTGTCGTCCCGTTCGCCGAAATAGGAACCGCGTCCGAATCACCACGCCCACCGTCGGGAGGTAAAAGCAGAGTACTTGCAGAGTTAGCGATCACACGGGAGGGCAGTATGGAAGGCAAACTGGACAACGACGATTACGACTCACTTTCCCAATCAATTGGTTTATCGGCGCGATGCGCGGAACAAGAACTCGTCGTGAAGTCGTTGCCAAGAGAGACTCTCGAACCGAAGGATTCGGTTTCCTGAATAGTGTACCCGTAGCTTATTTTTTTTATGACATACGATCTGAGCTCGATTGATCGGGTTCCGGAGGGATTGGAAATATTTAACCTACATGTGCCTGATGGTCGTGTCTCAAAAACTTTCAAGTCCGGAGGTTCCGTTATAAGGTCGGCATGGGCTTGCAGTTCTTCCGGTCTGATCCGTTTCCCTTCTCCTATACACGGGTACGCATGAAACTAATGAACACCGAACAAATCGCCCCCGCGCTGGAATCGGTACGGGACGCCGTAGAGTCATATCCGTCCGCCGCCTTATTTGAGTTACACCGCGAAGGATATCAGTCGCTTTTCGAAATATTGCTTGCCTGTATTATTTCGGTCCGAACTCTGGAGAAGGATACACTGGCGGTATCGCGCCGACTTTTCGCGGTCGCACGCACTCCCGCCGAACTGTCCGCCCTTTCCGATGACGAACTGCTTCCTCTCCTGGAAGGCTCCACCTTCCCCGAACCGAAGGTAGGTCAACTCAAAGGGATCGCGGAGTATGCCGAGCGCGATTTCGCGGGGGCACTCCCTGCCGATTATGACACGCTTCTTCGCCTACATGGCGTCGGTCCGAAATGCGCATCTCTGGCAATAGGGGTTGCGACGGGAGAAACACCCCACACACCGGTAGACACCCATGTCCACCGCGTAGCAAACCGCTGGGGTATTGTTGCCACCAAAACACCGGAGAAAACAATGGACGCCCTGGATGCCGTCTTGCAACCAGCCGAGCGGATCGAAATCAATCGGCTATTGGTGCCGTTCGGGAAGTATATTTGCACCGGGGGAACTCTGCCGCCGCGCTGCTCGACCTGCCCTTTGCGGGAAGTTTGCGACCGCGTCGGAGTAACGCGAAGCCGATAAAAAAAGCCCCTCACTTCCGCAAAATGAGGGGCTTTTTTGAATCGCGAATCAGCTGCCGGTTTTTACTTCGGCAACATTGCCTGCCGCTTCGATAACTACGGTACGCTTCGTGTTATCCCAGGAAACGTTCGCTCCCATCGCTTCCGATACAAATCGGAGCGGCACGTATG
>JACMIS010000238.1 GCA_014381035.1 Armatimonadota bacterium | reverse complement strand
CTCGGCTGGACGATCCCATGGGACAAGATGGCGGGTGATCTACCGGTCGGCACCCAGCAGCGTGTCGAAATACTCAAAGCACTGCGCGGACAGACCCGGGTCCTTATTTTTGACGAGCCGACTGCGGTTCTGACCCCGACCGAAACGCCCGAACTGTTTGCGACGATCCGTCGTCTCGCCGCCGAAGGGCGCGGCATCGTTTTCATCTCCCACAAGTTGGACGAGGTCCTGTCGCTTTCCGAACGCGTCACCGTACTCCGACGCGGGACGGTGGTGTTCAACGGGGAAACGGCGGATGTAAACGAAGCGATACTGGCGGAAGCGATGGTCGGTAAGGATTCCGAGGCGGCGGAACTGTTGCGGAAGGCACCTTCCGAATACTCTTCTCCCTCGGAAATTGGAGACAGGGGAGAGGGCTCTGCAGCAGTCGCCTTACAGCTCTCCAACGTTTCCCTGCACCGCCCCAAAACGTCTCGTTCGCTACTGAATAGCATATCTTTCACCGTCTCGCCCGGTGAGATCTATGGCGTCGCGGGGGTGGATGGCAACGGGCAGGAGGAGTTAGCCGGGATATTGTCCGGGTTGCTTCGCCCAACGGAAGGCACGGTGCGGGTCGGGAAAGCGGAACCGGCATGGGATGCGGACGCGTTTCGCCGTGCCGGGGTTGCCGTGATTCCTGCCGACCGGCAGGCGCGAGGACTGGCGATGCCGCTGACGATCACCGAGAATGTCGCGCTCGGCGCGTACAACGACGCGCGGTATCGGCGTGGTCCCGTCCTGCTTTGGGGGAAGCTGCGCGACCGTGCCGACACACTGATCCGTGGATTCGACATTCGGGCGACCGGGGCAAACTCTCCGGTGCGCGATCTTTCCGGCGGCAACCAGCAAAAAGTGGTCATCGCCCGTGCGTTATCGAGCAACCCGAAGGTCATCATTGCGGTCAATCCGACCCGCGGTCTGGATGTCGGCGCAATCGCGTATGTGCACAACGCCCTGCGACAAGCCCAAGCCGCGGGCGCGGCGGTGGTACTAATTTCCACCGAACTTTCCGAAGTATTGACGCTCGCCACACGCTCGGTCGCTGTGCTTTACGAAGGACGATTCACCGGGATTGTCGCGCCGACCATTCCGCGTGAAGAGATCGGCTTGCTGATGGGAGGCAAATCCCGTGAATAAAGCGGTGCGTGACGCGCTATTGTTTCTGCTCTGCTTTGTGTGCGGTGCCGTGGTTCTTGCCGGGATCGTGAAAGCGGCGGGGGCGTCCCCGGTCGCGGTCGCGGCGGCGTTGTACAAAGGAGCGTTCGGGTCGCGCTACAATCTCGCGGAGACCGTGATCCAGGCGACACCGCTTCTTTTGACCGGGCTTGCCGTCGCGATTTCGTTCCAGTGCCGCCTGTTCAATATCGGGGCGGAAGGACAATTAGTGGTCGGGGCGATGGCGGCGGTCGCCGTCGGCACGCAACCGTTCCCGCCGTCTTTGCAACTGTTATTGTGCCTCCTTGCCGGAGTAAGTGCGGGCGCACTCTGGGCGGGCATCGCCGCTCTGATGAAAATCTATCGCGGGGTGCAGGAAGTGCTCTCGACGCTCCTGCTAAACTTTGTCGCCGTGCAACTGCTCGCCTACGCTGTGCGCGGACCGATTCAGGAAGCGGCGAAGTATTACCCGAAGTCCGATCCGGTGAACATCCCGGCGCGTCTGCTCTTGCTGTTGCCCGCCACAGACGACTCTCCCGCGGCGCGACTGCATGCCGGAGTCTTTATCGCGCTGGCGGTGACGCTATTGGTCTGGTTTTATCTGCGCTTTACGGCGGGCGGGTTCGCGCTCCGTGTTGTCGGAGCGGGCGCGGGTGCCGCGGAACTCGCCGGAATCTCGGTCCGCAAAACCCTGATGAAAACCTTCCTGCTATCGGGCGCACTTGCCGGGCTTGCCGGAGCGATTCAAGTGTGCGGCGTGACCTACTCCCTCGGCGACCGATTTTCCGGTGGCTATGGCTACACGGCAATCGCGGTCGCACTACTGGCAAACCGATCACCCGGCTGGATCGTGGTCTCCTCCCTCTTTTTCGGTGCCCTCACCGCCGGGTCGTCGTCGGTGCAGACGGCGGGTGTTTCGCCGGTAGTGATTCAGGTCATGCAAGCCGTCGTGCTGTTCGCGCTACTCGCGTTCGGCTATTTGCGCGGGCGAAGCGGCGGGGCGAAAGTGGGAGGCATAGATGCTTGACACCGGCTTCGTCGCGCAAACGCTGACCGCCTCCGCGCCGGTGCTGCTCGCCGCCCTCGGCGGGGTCTGGGGCGAACGTTCCGGAGTGATCAATATCGGTCTGGAAGGCTTGATGATCCTCGGCGCGTTGGCTGCCGTAGTCGTTGCCATCGTGACCGGTTCGCCGTTTCTGGGGGTGATCGCCGCGCTTTGTGCCGGTATTTGCGGGGCGGCACTGTTCGGGCTTT
>JACMIS010000237.1 GCA_014381035.1 Armatimonadota bacterium | reverse complement strand
CGAAGGCGCACAGCGGAACCGTTCACGGTCCGAAATAATGCTCTGTTCTCGTAGCCCAACGGATACGGCGCGACGCTTCGAACGTCGAGATTGCAGGTTCGATTCCTGCCGGGAACACTCGGTTGTCGGGTAGAAAAGAAGATCACATCGCTGGTTCCCGTCGTCTAACGGATAGGGCATGACGCTTCTAACGTCACCGTGCGGGTTCGATTCCTGCCGGGACCATTATGAGTAACGGAGGGGCAACGGGGGCGGGGAATAGTAGGGGCTGGAGGTAGTACGATTATTGTGCGCCTTCTTCTCTTGCTGTTTCCTGTCCCCCGTTCATCTCTGCCTTAAACTGCTAGGAGCACCAATATGCAAAGAAAATTAGCTAGTGTGCAACGGGTAATCGGCATCGAACCTATCTTGAACGCCGACGCGATTGAGTTGGTGCGAATCAATGGCTGGCAATGCGTCACGAAAAAAGGCGAGTTCGTGCCGGGAAGCCTCGGCGTCTTTTTCGAGATCGATGCGATTCCGCCCGACGACGAGCGGTTCCGCTTTCTGTGGACGCCGAAAGCCACGGTGGAGGGTGAGACCGTCTCGCGACCGGACAAGTTCCGTATCCGAACGATGCGGTTGCGCGGCGCGTTGTCACAGGGTTTGTTTATGCCACTACCGGCGTTCCCCGAGATCGGCGACGCGGCGGTGGAAGGCGACGACCTGACCGAAACGCTCGGCGTCGGCAAGTACGAGCCACCGGCACCAAGCAACATGGGCGATTGGCGCGGACCGTTCCCCCCGATGGTGCCGAAAACCGACGAAATGCGCGTGCAAAGTGTGCCGCCGGTTTTGGACGAACTGCGTGGCAAGTCGTATGTGGCGACACTCAAGTACGACGGTACATCGGCGACGTTCGTGATCGACCCGCGCACCGGCGAGTTCCATGTCGCCAGCCGCAACCAGTCGTTACGAGACGGAAACAACCCGTACTGGAACATGGCGCGAAAATACGACATCGAAGCGGCACTGCGAAAGAACCTGGACATTGCCATTCAGGGCGAGATCGTCGGTCCCGGTGTGCAAAAGAACCCGCTCGGCTTGTCCGAGATCGCACTTTTCGTATTCAACGTATACGACTTTGCGGCGGGAAACTATCTGAACCACGACGACGCACGTGCGTTTTTACGGGCGAATAACATCCCGGCAGTGGAGACTATCGAGACCGGCGAATCGTTCGCACACACGCAGGAGGAACTGCTCCTTCTGGCGGAGGGCAAGTACCCCGGCACGAAAAACGAGCGCGAGGGGATCGTGATTCGCCCCCGGACGGAAACGTTCAGTTCCACGCTCGGCGGGCGGTTATCGTTCAAGGCGATCAGCAACCGGTACCTGCTGGCGGAGCGGGACTGAGAGGTACAATAAACCGAAATGCTCCAACAAGCCGCTGATGCCATCCGAGACGCCGACGCTCTCCTGATCTGTGCGGGCGCGGGTATCGGCGTAGATTCCGGCTTGCCCGACTTTCGCGGCGACGACGGATTCTGGGAAGCTTACCCGCCCCTGCGTGACGCGGGCATACCGTTCACACAGATCGCGAGTCCGGAGATGTTTTATGAGAATCCCGCGCTGGCGTGGGGGTTTTACGGGCACCGGCTGAACCTATATCGCGCCACGGTTCCGCATCCGGGCTTTTCGCTACTCAAACAATGGGCGGGCGCCAAACCGTTTGGCAGTTTCGTGTTTACCTCCAATGTGGACGGGCAGTTTCAGAAGGCAGACTTCGATGCCGGTCGTATCGCGGAGTGCCACGGCTCGATCCATCATTTGCAATGTTTGTATGGCTGTTCGTGGGAAATCTGGAGCGCGGATGACGACGCGGTTGTTGTAGACACGGCGACGCTTCGCGCTTCCGGTAAACTTCCCCATTGCCCGAACTGCCTGCAAATCGCCCGTCCGAATGTGCTGATGTTCAACGACTGGCGGTGGCAGCACACCCGCTCGGAAGCACAGGAACGGGAATTGGAATCGTGGCTGACACAAGTACTCGGTAACCACGGGAAGATCGCCGTGGTCGAGATCGGCGCGGGACGGGCGATACCGACAGTCCGGCTTCTCGCGGAGCGTGTGGCGGACGCGACCGCGGCGACGCTGATTCGTATCAACCCGCGTGACTGCGCTTTGCCCGCGCGCGGCGTGTGCGTCGGATTGCCGTTCGGGTCGCTCGACGCCCTGACCCGGATTGCCGCGTTGGTGTGAACACGGTGTCGCAAAAAAAAGCCCGACGTGAACCAGAAGGTTCACAAGTCGGGCAAGTCATGGTGTTTCTCGTGCGATTATTACTGTTTGCAGGATGCGTGCCAATCGTGTCACATCGCGAAAAAGTTTTAATTTATTTTTTTAGATTTGTCAGAACGCGAGAGTGTAACTATTGTTCCGGTTCCTGACGACGTCTGTATGCGGCGATGTATTCCTCGATTGGCTCTGCGGTTCCGGTGACGAACGCTTCGCCCGTGATGGTGTCTATCAGGATCGGCGCGTTTCCCGCGAGTGCCTGTGAAATATCCTGGGTTCTTATATATCCGGCGGACTGGTAGTAGTACATCCACAGATTCCCAGACGGCTTGTTGTGGATGACCATCTCCATACCATAGGTAATAGATGCCAGATACTCGGAGACCGCCTCGTAAGCCGCCTCCTCTGTCACGGGGAGGGTAAGGGTAAAAATCGGCTCGCAGTCGGCGTAAAACATTTGATTCATGGTTGGATTATCCCGACTTTGCCTGACTGCGTAAAAATTGCAGCACCGCCCGCTCTTCGGGCAACAGGGCGTTCGGTAGCGCGTCTGCGTCCGCCGCAGGGACCGTCCGAAGCGAATCGGGAAAACCCGTCGCAGTGTAAGTGTCCAGGATCGCCGGGTGGACGTAGCACTTGCGGCACACGGATGGCGTGTTGCCGAGGTGCGCGGCGACCGTGCGGATCGCCTGCACGACATTTTCTTTCGCCACGGTTGCCGTCGGGGCGGTCTCGAATGCGGCAAGTTCCATCGCGCACAGTACCGTCCCCGACCACGTCCGAAAATCTTTCGCGGAGAACGATTCGCCGGTGATTTCGCGCAGGTATTCGTTCACGTCTTCCGAGTGTACCGGTTTGATGTCGCCGGTTTCCGCGTCCACGTATTGGAACAGTTCCTGACCCGGCAGGTCGCGCACATTCTGCACGATTTTTGCCAGTTTGCGGCTTTTCAATTCCAGACGGTGCCGAACGCCCGATTTACCGACGAATGAGAAGCGCAGGGTCCCGCCTTCCACGGTCACATGCCGGTTGCGTAGCGTCGTCAACCCGTAATGCTGGTTGGCTTCCGCATACTCCTCGTTGCCGACGCGAATCCGGGTCGTCTCCAAGAGGCGTATCACCGTCGCAAGCACTTTTTCACGCGGCAGACCGCGTCGTGCCAGATCCTCGGCGACGCGGGCGCGGAGAGCGGGGAGGGCATCCCCGAACGCCATCATGCGGTCGTACTTGTTTTCGTCGCGGGCTTCGCGCCATTTCGCGTGGTAACGGTATTGCTTGCGGTTCTTTGCGTCGCGTCCCGACGCTTGCAGGTGTCCGGTTGCGTGGGGGCATATCCACACATCCGTATATGCCGGAGGAATCCCGATTTTTCGGATCCGTTCCAACGTCGCTTCGTCGCTTATCGCCGTGCCATCGGGGGCGATATAGTGAAAACCCTGCTTTGTTTCCCCCACGCGGCGGATGCCCGGCTTGCCGTCGGTGACATAACGTAACCCGGCGGACTTCGCCGCTTCGCGGTTCGCGCACCCCTGTTGACTTGTTGATTCGACGTTATTCACACCGGATTTGTACCCAGAATGAAGAATTTTTTACCAACCTCTTGACAGGAGATAACAACATGCTGTATCTTCTGCGTATACGAATACGCAAGGCGATTTTATTCTGCGTATACGAATACACAAAGGCGAAGCGTTTATGCGAAGAAGCGAACGAAATACCGGCGCGGTCACGGCGAAAGACATCGGCAATGCTCTGGGATTGTCGCAACCGACCGTTTCGCGTATTCTGACGGGAGCCACCGGACATCGCGTCGCCGAGGATACTCGCATCCGTGTCATGCAAGCCGCCGCGCAGATGGGATACCGACCGAACGCCGTCGCCCGCTCGCTCCGCCGTCGCCGCACCAATATCGTCGGGTTCTACACGGGATACGGCTATGTGGATGCCCGCAATGCGTTCCTTGCCTCGATCATCGGGAGCCTCCAACAGGCGGCGAGTCGGCGACGTATGGATGTTCTGTTGCACAGTGTGTCTCGGGGCACCGCTCCTGACGATATTTATAACGAATTGATGGACGGGCGGGTGGATGGGCTGTTTTTACATACCCATGCCGGTGACCCCCTTGCCGAGCGGCTCGCCGAATCCGACGCGTTGCCGGTCGTGGCTATCGCGGATGCGTTGCCCGGAATCCCGTCGCTGGTCTGTGATGACGAGTCCGGCACCCGCGCTCTGGTCGCCCATCTGTGGGAGCGGGGGCACCGACGCATCGGTTATATGTACCCGCGCACCCGGTTTGCGTCCGTCGAGCGGCGCATGGGTGCGTTTTTGACCGAGATGCGGGAACGCGGGCTGGAATCGGAAGCACTGTTATTCGCCATAGATATAGAGGACACGCGTCCCGCGCTGGAGGATATTCGGGCGATGCCGAACCCGCCAACCGCCGTCTGTTGCTGGAACGACCTGACAGCGTATGATCTGATCCGCGAGTGCGGGCAAGCCGGGGTCCGTGTTCCCGGCGGACTGGCTATCGCGGGCTTTGACGGCGTGCTGGACCCGAAACTCACCCCGCGCCGGTTGCTGACGGTAGCCGCGAACTGGAATGTGATCGCGGAACAGGCGATGGAGCAACTTTTCGCGCAGATCGAATCACGGTTTAGCACAGAAGAGGGATATGAACCGGCAGCCCCGGTAACAATGCTGCCGGTACAACTGATCGAGGGAGATACCGCGTAATCATACTATTTTTGCCGTTTCTCAAAGATTAAACGGCACTTGAACTCCCGATGCCGGGAATCGTTTAGAAGGATAATAAAACAATGCAGAAAACAATCGTTTCCACCGCCGGTCGCAAACAAACTGGCTTCACCTTGATCGAACTGCTCGTCGTGATAGCCATTATCGCGATCCTCGCCGCGATCCTGTTTCCCGTTTTCGCTCAGGCACGTGCCAAGGCACGTCAGGCGTCCTGTTTGTCGAACATGAAGCAACTCGGGCTCGGCGCGATGCAGTACACGCAGGACTATGATGAGCGGATCGTGCCCGGTTGGAGCGGTGTCGGTCCCTCCTGGTCCGGTTTCACCTGGCCCGGTGATCAGCGATGGCAGGACCACATCTATCCGTATGTAAAGAGCGTACAAGTGTACAACTGCCCCAGTGACGCCGGTGTTGTCCCCTACAAGCAGACTCCACCCAACTCCAAGGACGGCGACCCGTTGTACTTCGCCAGCGTGTCGGAGCCGGGTTCTTACGCGGCTAACGCGACGTACTGGGGAGATAACGGGCCGGACGGCGCCCCGACAACCAACCCGCTCGGTCAATCGCTCGCCGCGGTCGGACAGGTCGCCGATACGATCCTGCTCGCGGAATACCGCGCCTACTTTGTCCCCCCGTGCGGCGGCGGTGATGGATGGGGCATCGGCGAGATCGCCTGGGAAAATAAGAACGCTTGCGCGGCGACGTTCTATCCGAACCTGAACCCACCGATGCTGTCGAAGTCGCCGGGTCGCCATAATGGCGGCATGAACGCTGCGTACATAGATGGACATGCGAAGTGGACGCGTCTGGATAACCTCGCGAAGGTTAACGCCAACGGTATCCGCCCGCAATTCACCATCGAGGAGGATTAAATGACGGTTATCAGGCATCTGCACGGTGTCGGTTTCGCCGCGATAATGCTATCGTTGGCTGGTCTATGCACCGGGTGCGGCGAGGGCGACGGCGAGAAGACCGTCCGTGAGGAAGTGCAGAAGAATACCGCCGCCGCGTCTAACGGGGGCACCAGTCCTTACGGCAACGTTTCCACCGAGACGAAACTACCGCCGCAGGGGAAGCCACCCGAACCCGGCGAGGATATGTCGAAGCGGGGAGCGGCCGCGATGCGTCCCGCACGATAAGGCGTCGTATAACATAGCGGTGATCGAAAGCGGGCGGGGCATATCGCCCCGCCCGCTTTCCTTTCGAAGGAACAAAAATGAATCGAAGAGAATTCGTGGGAGCGGGTGTGGGGCTTCTGGCGGCAGGCGGCATCGCCGCCGCACAGGCGCAATCGTCCGGAGCAACCAAACTCGTCAAAAAAGGCGAGGCATGGCAATTGACTCGGGATGGTAAGCCCTACTTCGTTAAAGGGGTCGGGGGAACGGAAAAGTTGCCGCTCCTGAAATCGCTGGGCGGTAATTCGGTGCGCACGTGGGGTGCGGAGAACGCGAAACGTGATCTCGATGCCGCGCACGCGCAGGGTTTGACCATGACGCTCGGCATCTGGCTGGGGCATAAAGTACACGGCTTCAAGTACGACGACCCGAAGATGGTGCGCGAGCAGTTCGAGAAAGCGCAAGCCACTGTACGCGAGTTCAAAAACCATCCGGCACTGCTCGCGTGGGGCATCGGGAACGAAATGGAAGGCGACGGCAACGATCCTCTGGTATGGAAAGCGATTCAGGAACTCGCCGCGATGGCGCACAAGGAAGACCCGAACCATCCCACCATGACCGTCACTGCGGAAATCGGTGGCAACGCCAACAAGGCGAAGGCGGTGCAGGATCTTTGCCCGGATATTGATATCATCGGCATCAATTCCTACGGCGGACTGAGTTCGCTGGCAGACCGTCTCAAGGAATCGGGCATCACGAAGCCTTACATCGTGACCGAGTTCGGCCCGAACGGTCCGTGGGAAGTCGGTAAAACCCCCTGGGGCGTCGCGCTGGAGCCGAACTCCACCGAGAAAGCTCGCATGTACCTCGGGAGTTACATGCGCTCGATCCAGAATCAACCGAAATGCCTCGGCTCGTACGCATTTCTGTGGGGCGACAAGATGGAAGGAACGCCGACCTGGTTTGGAATGCTTCTTCCCGGCACCGGAGAACGGCTCGCCGCCACCGACGCGGTTTCTTATCTGTGGACAGGGAAATGGGTCGCCAACCCCGCGCCGGACATCATGGCGTTTATGGCAAGCGTCTCGGAAAAGGAAGTCAAGCCCGGTTCCGCACAAACGGCTACCTGCGTCGCCCGCTCGGTGTCGCCGCTGAAGTACGAGTATGTGATCCGCCCGGAGAAGGTGGAGGAGTCGAAGCCGGACCCCGGACAAAAGCCGCTGGATGCGGTCAAAAACCTGACATCCGCCGATGGCACCGCCGCCTTTGTCGCACCGACCGCGCCCGGTCCCTACCGGCTTTTCGTCACTGTGCGCGACGCCACCAACAACACGGCGGCGACCGCGAACACCCCGTTTCTGGTGAAGTAGGTTGTTGGGGCATTGGGTGGTTGGAATCGTTCGT
>JACMIS010000236.1 GCA_014381035.1 Armatimonadota bacterium | reverse complement strand
GCCATCGCGTCCCGGCGGGCGGAAGACACGGATGAGTCCGAGGCGTGGGTAGCGCAGGAGAATTCGCGCTTGCGTGCGCGGGCGGAGGAAACACTCGCCGCCACCGTCGCGCTTTTCGCCGAGCGGGGAATTATCACAACGCCACGCATCATCGAGGGCAGTCCCGCGTCCGCCGTGATTGCGGAGGAAGCCTGCCGCGGGCGGTACGATCTTCTCGTGATGACGAGCCGGGGACTCGGCGCGGGTCGTTCCGAACGGTACTACCTGGGGAGCGTCACGGAGAACGTTTTGAAGAAAGTAGACACGCCCGTACTCGTCATCCCGATCCACCCGGACGGGCGGCTTAACCTGACACAAGGAGACGTAGAATGAATATCCTGCTCGGAATCGACCGGGGGGCAAATACCGACGCCCTTACCCTGGTGAGAAGGCTCCGTTTCAGCGACGCCACTTTCGACCTCAACCGCGTCATACCGCTGTCTCAGTGGGAAGCCTACGGCAGGCTGTCCGAGGAGGAGGCGACGTTAAACTACTCCGGCATGCAGGAGATCGACCGCCAGGAAGAAGCGGATGCGCGGGCGACGCTTACGGCTGCCTCTGCGTACTTCACGCCGGAAGACGGGAAGTGTGCGATCCATATTCACCACGGTAGCCCGGTCGGCGTCTTGATGGAACACGCCGACGCGAGCCATACCGACTTGATCGCGGTCAACGCCGCCCATCAGGGGGCCGTTCTTGCCTTCCTGACCGGGAGCGTCGCCCGCGGATTGGTGACCGGAGCGGAGCAAAGCGTGCTACTGGCGCGGGGGAATCTGGGGGTCGAAGGCGATACTTCGCACCGCGTTCGTGCGGTTCTGGCGACGGATCATTCGCCGTACATGAACCGTTGCATCGATCTGTTATTGCGCTTTAGACCGCAGGGATTGGAACACATCACTGTTTTGACGGCGTATCCCGAGGACAGTTTAGACAGCATTCAATCGTACCTCCCCAACCTTGCGGTCAGTCCCGCCGCCTCGTTACGGCGTGATCTGGAGGAACGAAATCATTCGCTTGTCCGGCGTTTGACCGATGCTTTCCGCCCTCTATCGACCACGGTTTCATCGCAAGTATCTGGCGAGCCGGTGGAATGCGCGATCACCCGAACCATGGAGGGGACGGGGGCGGATCTGCTGATCGTCGGGGCGCAGGGGCACACCCTTATGGAGCGGCTCACCCTCGGTAGCGTCTCGTTTCGTCAGGCGATGACCGCTCCCTACTCGGTGATGGTGCTACGGGTCGGACGTGCCGAGATAGAGGAGATACGTCCCGATACAAAGAAGGCGGACGAGAAAGTCGCCAATTCTGGTGTTAGCGGCACAATGGTTCAGTGGTGAGTAAGCAAGGAAAGGCAAAGAAATGATTATCGAGGGTAACGATTACGAGACGAAGTATCTCGACGAGAAGGATGGTTTCCGGTGCGAAATAACCGGACATAACCACGCGGATCGCGGCAACGGGTGGGGACTCACCCAGGATGAAGCGTTTGACATCGCGTTGGCGGATTACCGCGCCAGCAGAGAAAAAAGAGAGGACGACTTCGTGGATAAAGCCAGAACCGAAGTATCTGACGCGACCAGAACCGAAGTATCAAATGTCAAGTGATGCTTCTTGGGATGAGCGTGAACCGGTAGCGAGACAAAATGGGAGGGGGGCGGAATCGGATATTCAACCCCGATGAGGTTGCTTCACTTCCCGGTAGCGAGTAGACCGGCGCACTCACGAGCGATGGCGGCGTCTTCGCGGGTCGTTAGCACGAGAACACGAACGGGAGTGTCGGCGGCGGAAACGTCGCTGTCGCCGCCGAGTATGGCGTCGTTCTTGGTCGGGTCGAGGCGTATTCCGAGGAAGCCGAGTCCGTCACAGGCGGCAGCGCGGACGGCGGCACTGTGCTCGCCGATCCCCGCCGTGAACACGAGTACGTCCAGCCCACCGAGTGCGGGTAACATCGCGCCGATATGCCAGCGCAGGCGGTGTATGAATGTGTCGAAGGCGAGCCGCGCCCTCCCGTTCCCTGACGTCATCGCCGCGGTCACTTCGCGCATATCGCCGGAAACACCCGACACCCCCTTAAGCCCCGAACCCCGGTTCAGCACTTCGGCGAGCCGCTCCGGGGTTTCGCCGTTTTCACGCAGAAGGTGTAACAGCACACCCGGATCAACCGAGCCGGAACGGGTCCCCATCATCAGACCGTCCATCGGGGTAAAACCCATTGTGGTGTCCACGCACTGTCCGCTTCTGACCGCCGCCAGCGAGCAACCATTGCCGAGGTGGCAGGTGATAATCCGCAGGTCTTTCACGTCGCGTCCGAGCATTTGCGCCGCCCGCTCCGCGCAGTAGCGATGGCTGATGCCGTGGAACCCGTACCGCCGAATTCCTCGATCCCACCATTCATACGGACCGGGGTAAAGGGCGGCGGCATCCGGCAGAGTACTATGAAACGCCGTGTCGAACGCCGCGAACTGCGGTACGTCCGCCCCGAATAGTCGTGTCGCCGCTTCCATTCCGGCAAGGCTCGCGGGATTGTGCGAGGGAGCGAGCGGCGACAAACGAGCGATGGCGACGAGGACATCTGGTGTGATGCGCGTCGTCTCGCGGAATTCTTGCCCCCGTGAACGACCCGATGTCCGACCGCGTGTATCGTCGTGCCGCCCGATACAATTGGTCGCAGGGCGTCGGCGACCGCTTCTCCGGCATCGTCCGTGCGCTCGACCGTCGCTTCCCACGTCGGCGCGGGAACGTCGGTCGCGCCCGCTTCCACGGTGAACAGTGCCATCTTCTGACTGCTCGACCCGGCGTTCAATACGAGGATGTTCATGCGGTTTCGTGCCGCCAAATCCAGTCGCGTACCTCCGGCATATCCTCGCCATGCTCCCGAATGTAGGCGTGGTGATCGATCAGTTTGTTCTGAACGAGTTGCGAGAGATACGCCGCCGACGCGCCGAGTTCCGGCACGCGCTCGATCACGTCCTGCACCAGATGGTAGCGGTCCAGGTCGTTCATTACCGTCATGTCGAAGGGTGTCGTGGTCGTGCCTTCTTCCTTGTAGCCGCGGACGTGGAAGTTGCGATGGTTGGTACGGCGGTACGTCAAACGGTGAATCAGCCACGGGTAGCCGTGATACACGAAAATCACCGGCTTGTTCGGCGTGAACAGCGTGTCGAAACGTTTGTCGGAAAGCCCGTGCGGGTGCTCATTCTCCGGTTGCAACACCATCAGATCAACGACGTTCACGACCCGTACCTTTAAGTCGGGGGCGTGCGTTCGGAGCAGATCCACTGCCGCCAATACCTCAAGCGTCGGAATATCGCCCGCGCACGCCATGACCACATCCGGTTCGCCGCCTTTGTCGTTGCTCGCCCACTCCCAGATGCCCGCGCCCGCGATGCAGTGCTTGATAGCGGCGTCCATCGGCAAGAACTGAAGCGCGGGCTGTTTCCCGGCGACGATCACGTTGACATAGTCGCGGCTCCGCAAACAATGGTCGGCGACCGAGAGAAGCGTGTTGGCGTCGGGGGGCAGGTAGACGCGCACGACTTCCGCCTTTTTATTGACGACGTGATCAATGAAGCCGGGGTCCTGGTGCGAGAAACCGTTGTTGTCCTGCCGCCAAACATGCGACGTGAGCAGGTAATTGAGCGACGCGACCGGCATCCGCCACGGGATGTGCCGCGCCGTCTTGAGCCACTTCGCGTGCTGGTTGAACATCGAATCCACGAGGTGAATAAACGCCTCGTAGCAGGAAAAAAAACCGTGCCGTCCCGTGAGCAGGTAGCCTTCGAGCCAGCCCTGACACGTATGCTCGGAAAGTATTTCCATCACGCGCCCGTCGG